>CAJTSY010000067.1 GCA_910578995.1 uncultured Acetatifactor sp. | reverse complement strand
AATGAAGCCCGACCTGTTGGGCAATATCTTGGTTGGACTCAATATTGACGTAGCTGCCCTTGTGGATACGGTGGAGAGAATATATATGTTGATTGTAATTAATAGACTGAGGAGAATTTTTCATGCGGAAAAATGTTTGTATAAGATATCTGTGCTGTATTCTATTGATATTGCCCATCCTGTCCGGCTGCGGCAAAAATGAGGAAAACAGCCGGTTGGGCATAGACGGCTATGTCTATACAGCGCAGCAGATCGATTTAAATAAAATGCCTTTGGATCATTTCAAAGCTGCATGCGGCTATGTTTATTACTGCATCAGGAATAATGAGAGCAGAAGGGATGAGCTCCGCAGGTTTTCGGTGGAAGAAATGTCTGATGCGGAAGATATTGGCTCCGTAGAAGGAACTGCTCTGCCAGCGGGGGAGTCTCTGCTCCGGTCAGACGGTCCCTCCGGCTATATTACGGATTATACCGTGGATGAGAAAGGCGGTCTTTACTATCTGATGGAAAGGATGGAAGCCGGGGATATACCGATCCTGCGTCCATTGGAGGGAGTGAATGGCTGTCTGGTCGATGATGTGGAAAGTCAGGGATATGTCCTGGTGAAGCAATTGGCAGATGGCAGCGAAGGGTATTGTGTCTCCCTGCCAGTCTATCCCAGGTCGCTGGCATTGGGCAGGGAGAACAGGATTTATGTGCTGACGGGGGATTCTGTCTTCGTCATTGACGAAAATGGAAGGCTGCTGGAACAGATATCGGTGGCGGAGGGAGAGTATCATCAACTGTTGGAGGGCGAAGGCGGGACTGTTTATTGTCAGCCGTCAAATTCTTTTAATACCGTGAATGAGATTGTGGCTGACGGGCAGTCGGGTTCTTATCGGCTGGACAGGCTGGAGGGACCCTGTTACAGCGGGAATTTCAGCGGTTCTCCAGAGGGGCTGTTTTATACTGGTAAGGACGGGATGCTGTACCGTTACAGGAGAGAGGACAGTTCCTGGGAGACGGTGCTCCGCTGGGGGGACAGCAACCTGGCATGCAATATGGATTTTACCATGCTTCGGCTTACAGAAGACAGGATGGCAGTGGTGACGGATATCCTTGGAGAAGCAGGATTATATGAGCAGGAGTTCTATCTCCTCACAAAGACTCCGGTAGAAGAGCTTCCGGAGAAGGAAGTCCTGGTGATGGCAACGTGTTTTATGTTCAATGAACTGGAAAGGTATATCATGGATTTCAATAGGAACAGCGAGGACTATCACATTACCATCAGGTATACCGACATGGAGAGGATGGATGTGGAACTGGTTTCTTCTGACCCTCCGGATCTGATCAACCTGACCTATCTGGATTACATAAAGTATGGGGAGAAGGATGTCCTGGAGGATCTGACGCCTTACCTGGAGGGCAGCGCGCGATTGAAGAGGGAAGATTTTTGGGAGGCTGTCCTGGATTCGTGTACTGTGAAAGGGCGCCTGGCAGGCATTCCGGATGAGATTGACTGCTTTACAGTTATAGGGCGGGCTTCCCAGCTGGGAAGCAGGGCTGGCTGGACTGCGGCGGAAGCCATGGCATTTACAGAGAGCCATCCCCAGGCCAGGCTCTTTGTCAATAACAGCTTCTCTGCCATGATAGAGAAATTTTTCCGATACTATATACTGGAACGGTTTATAGACTGGGAAAAGGGAGAATGTTATTTTGACGGAGATGAGTTTATCGCTTTTATAAAGTGGGCGGCGGAGCATTCGGACGGTGTGGACAGCGAGCTGCCTCCTATAGAAAGCATGTCTGGGACTATGCCGGAGGAACGTCTGCTGAATATCATGGCAAATATCGGCAAGCCTGAGAATTTGCTGTGTGAAAAGGCATATTTTGGGGAGGAGATCACAGCGGTAGGATATCCCACTGCCGGAGGGGAGGCTGTGCATGACGGCACAGTGATCAACCAGCTAGGTATAGTGGCTTCTTCTGATAAAAAGGAAGGGGCATGGTATTTTATCGAATCTTTTCTTGCCAGGGAGAATGGGCTCTATACAAGTCTGCCATCCAGGAGAGACAGGCTTGAGGAAATGGTGGCGAAGCGGGCAGAAATGGGAAATGCCTTCCGCTTGCCGGATATGACAGAAGAAACTTTTGACGCTATAACGGAAGACGACCTGGAACAGCTCTACGCGATCATCGACGAAGCCGATTTTACCCCCAGGAATGGCATCCGGGAGGAGATCATCAATATCATAGTGGAGGAGATGTCCCCCTGCCTGTCTGGCACCAGGGCATATGAAGACGCGGCGGATATCGTCCAGAACCGGGTCAGGAATATGGTGCAGGAATGAGCGTAGCCGCGTCGGGCCTGTCCCTTTCAGGGGATGGCCCGGCGCGGTCTTTTTTACAGGATGGCCAAAGGCGTGGAAAATTCATTCGGCGCAGGCCGCCCCGAGCCAGCCCAGGCGACCCCCATATAGATATCACTGGCAAGGATATCCTGTCGGAAGAGGCGATGCGCTTCCGGAGGCAGTTTTTTCCGCCAGTGCGCGGGCTTGGTGAGAAGCGGAATGTCTGTGTTGGCCTTGATGGCTTTCAGCAGGGGTTCGGCTGACCTGCGGAAGCCCAGCGCTCTCGCATAAGGTACATAGTCCACAGACCTGCCCAGAATCAGGTCCTCCTTCCGGATGTCAAGCAAGATATGAATGAGACATCTGCTGATCCTGGTATGGGTGAAGGCCTTCGTCTTCAGCAGGCCGCAGAAGGCTTCAAAATCCGTGAAGCCGCGCAGACTGCCGAGGATGCGGTTCGAGAGATCCGCGGATATATCCAGATAGGACTCGTAACCTTTCTCCTGTTCCGTGAGCAGTTTATAATACAGAAGATCGGAAAAGTCGTCTGCAAAAAGGGGCCTGCTGCCTGCGAGGCAGGATTCTAGCAGCCGGGCGGCATCCTCCGGCATATAGGGCCGCAGCCTTTCCGGGGACTGCCCATCCTGCAATGCCTGTCGAAGGGCATAAGCGGAGGCCAGGGGCATGGCGGGACAGGCAGGTGCTGCGGCATCTGTGCGCGAGGTGTGCGCAGATGGTTCCACGGCAGAGAATCCACTGTGCAAGTCGGATTCCGCAGCGGACATAGTGTCGTGATATCCGGCGCCTGTCCTCATTACAGTGGTGGGAATCATGTCACTTTTCCGCTTTGTTATCTCTTTTATATAGTCAATTCCGAGTATGTTATTGGGGGAGGAAAGGATGGAAGCACAATTGCGGGGGAGGGGCCTTCCGCAGGAGATCCGGGCTGTCGCTTTTCCGCAGACGGAAGCACGTGCATCCGCCAGGCCGGACAATGCCCTCGCCCTGGCATCCGGGTAGGAGAACCCCTGCTTCAGCAGCTCTTTCAGGCTATCCCGATATTCCTCCGGTTCATCAGCCAGGAAAGCGGCGATCTGTCTCAGCTGTCCGGCATCCCCGCATTCGCTCCCGAAACACAGATGAGTCACCGCGCCCAGTTTATCCAACAGGGCCACAGCCCCGGCGGCGAAATACTCGGAGCTTGAGGCAGCGTACAGGACAGGCAGTTCCAACACCAGATCCGCGCCGCAGCGCAGGGCCATTTCCGCCCGGAGATGCTTGTTTACCAGGGCGGGAGCGCCTCTCTGAACGAAATTTCCGCTCATGACGACGACGGTATAATCAGCCCCTGTAAGGCGGCGGGATTCCTCCAGCTGATACATATGGCCGTTATGGAAAGGGTTATATTCCGCGATGATTCCGTTTACCTTCATGTCAGTTCTCCGTTGTTCTGTGGTTTTATTATTCTGTGGTTTCATTATTCTGTGATTTCCGGTACCGATACCCGTGTCCAAAACCTTATCTCCGGGAGCAAACCCGGATTAACGATATTCCGTGCAAAAATATAAAATGACAATGTGAAAAAAATAACATACCTGGAAGAGCTTACATCTGTATATTGTGGGTAAAAATGTATAAGAAAAAAATAAATGTACTCCAAAATATACAAATTACCGCATATTTGTCCTTGTGTATTTTTCCTGTTTTTAGTATAATATGAATAATACAGTTTGTTAAGTAAAATTTATATGAATTCTTTTTATGAAAGGACTGTACGATAAATTCAATTGCAGGAGAGGTGAAAGGGGTAATTTCGCCGGACTGATTGAATGTCTGCCTCGGCAGACGGGAAAAAGGGAGCGGAGAAACGCCGGGAAGGAGAAGGATATGTCATATATTGACAAGATTAAGGACAGAGCCAAGCTCGACAGGAAGACAATCGTATTACCGGAGTCCAAGGACAAAAGAACTTTGCTGGCGGCAGCAAAGATAATGGAGGAGGGCATTGCCGACATCATCATGATCGGTGATGAGGAGAAGATTACGGATGGCGCAGGCTGGCTGGAGGTTGACCTTACCGGTGTTACTATTATAAATCCCTCCGATACCCCCAGGCTGGACGGGTATGTGGAGCTGCTGTATGAGACTAGGAAGGCCAAGGGCATGACCCTGGAGAAGGCAAGGGAAATTCTGTTAAACGATTATCTGACCTTCGGAATCGTAATGGTGAAGGCAGGCGATGCCGACGGCATGGTGGCAGGAGCCTGCCATTCCACTGCGGATACCTTAAGGCCTGCCCTGCAGATTCTGAAGACCGCCCCGGGCGTGAAGCTTGTGTCCGCATTCTTTGTCATGGATACCAAGTTCAAGGATCAGGGGGAGAACGGAACCTTTCTTTTTGCGGACTGCGGCCTGAACCAGGATCCCACTGCGGAGGAGCTTGCAGCCATCGCGGAGACCTCCTACAGAAGCTTTAAATCCCTCATCGGCCCCAAGCCGGTCATCGCCATGCTGAGCCATTCCACAAAGGGAAGCGCGAAACATGCCATGGTGGACAAGGTGGTGGAGGCCACCAGGATGGCCAAGGAACAGTACCCCCATCTGACACTGGACGGGGAGCTGCAGTTGGATGCGGCGCTGGTTCCCGGTGTGGCCAAGTCCAAATCCCCCGGAAGTCCGGTGGGCGGCAGGGCGAATATCCTGATTTTCCCTAATCTGGATGCAGGCAATATCGGATACAAACTGGTGCAGAGGCTGGGCGGAGCCGAGGCTTACGGTCCCATGCTCCAGGGAATCGCGAAGCCTGTAAACGATCTCTCCAGGGGATGTTCCTGGCAGGACATCGTGGGCGTGGTGGCCATCACGGCCGTACAGGCGCAGTTGGCCGATTGAGTATGCAGGAACCTTTGCCGCGGTAGAGAAAAGCGGCAATTTATGATGAGAAAGGAAGATTGTGATGAAAGTACTTGTAATCAATTGCGGAAGCTCCTCCCTGAAATTCCAGTTAATCGATTCCGAATCCGAGCAGTGCCTGGCCAAGGGGCTCTGCGAACGGATCGGGCTGGACGGGAGTATGACTTATGCCCCTGAGGGCGGGGAAAAGGTGAAGAAAGCCATAGACATGCCTGACCATACGGAGGCCATCCGCCTGGTGCTGGAAGCCCTGACCAACCCTGGGACAGGCGTGGTAAAGAGCCTGGATGAGATCGGGGCCGTGGGACACAGGGTCGTCCATGGGGGGGAAAAGTTCGCGAAATCCGTGGTCATCAGCGAGGAAGTGCTTGCGGCGGTGGAGGAGTGCAATGACCTGGCCCCCCTGCACAATCCCGCCAATCTGATCGGCATCAATGCCTGTAAGGAGCTGATGCCGGACACTCCCATGGTGGGCGTCTTCGACACCGCATTTCACCAGACCATGCCGGAGGAGGCTTATATGTACGGCCTTCCCTATGAATATTATCAGAAATACAGGATACGCAGGTACGGCTTCCACGGAACCAGCCATTCCTATGTATCGGCAAGGGCGGCAGAGGTTCTGGGGCGCAGTTATGAGGAGCTGAAGATCATCGTCTGCCACCTGGGCAATGGCGCCAGCGTCTCCGCCGTAAAGAACGGAAAGTGTGTGGATACATCCATGGGTCTTACCCCCCTGGAAGGGCTGATCATGGGTACCCGGTCCGGCGACATTGATCCGGCCATCATTGAATTTATTGCCCACAAGGAGGGCAGGAGCATTGATGACATCATGGCCGTTCTGAATAAGAAGTCCGGCGTGCTGGGGCTTTCCGGGAATCTTTCTTCCGATTTCCGCGACCTGGAGGACGGATATAACAGGGGAGATGCCGGAGCGGCCCGGGCGATGAAGACTTACTGCTACCATGTGGCCAAATATATCGGCGCTTATACGGCGGCCATGAACGGCGTGGATGTGATCTGCTTTACGGCAGGAATCGGTGAGAACGCGCCCCTGGTCCGGAATTTAGTATGCGGATATCTTGGATACCTGGGGGTGGAGCTGGATCAGGATGCAAACCGTAAGCGGGGCGAGGACATTGTGATTACTACGCCTGGCAGCAGGACTGCCGTGATGGTGATTCCCACCAACGAGGAGCTTGCCATCGCCAGGGAGACGGTGCGCCTGGTGGGGTAGGACAGGTAAATGAAGACAAATTTTACAGAAAGCCGGAAGAAACGGGGAATCCGGGGCAGATATTTTGTGTTTGTTTACAACTATGATACATTTATGTAAAAAGTTCGTGACAAACAGGGCGTACCCTGTAGGAGTCGGACACAGAATATTGGATTTTTACAGCACCGGAGGAGAAAAGGATGAGTGATGGCAGGGAAAACGTAAGGGCAGGCAGAAGGGTACGCGTACCTCAGAGGGCGGGGGCTCCCGCGAAAAGGCGGATAGAGCTGTACTTGATGATCGGCTGTCTGCTGATGATCGTGAACATGCTGTTTTTAATGAGGATACAGTCACAGCTGAGTGACATGAACAAGGCGCTGAGCCAGGTACTGGGTACACTGGTTGCCAGACAGGGCGAGGGAGAGATGGGGAATCCCGGGAAGGCTGTGGCCCAGGGGGAAAAGGAAGAGGTCATGTCTCCCAGATACCAGGCTGCACCGGGGGGAACGTCACAGAAGGAAGCGGAGGAAGTGGATTATGTAAAGCTCTGCGGCCTGGACCAGGTTGACAGGCCAGTGGACAGAACCCCGTCCCAGGTGCTGAAGCGGTTGGAGGAACTGGCGGAGGAAGACGAGACCATAGCGGAAATATATGATAACCATTCCCTGTATCCGGACGACATGTTGGATGCACTGGCGAATAATCCGGAGATGGCGGATTTTGCGAAGAATTTCCTGACGGCGGGGAAGGAATCCACCGGCGCAGGGCTCACAAAGGCGGAAAAGAAGCAGGATTATCCTCTTTTCCTTCAGTGGGATCCCAGATGGGGCTATGTGTCTTATGGGGATGACAGCAATGTAGGCCTGGCGGGCTGCGGTCCTACCTGCCTGTCCATGATGCTTTATTACCTGCTTGGAGACGAGAACCTTACGCCGGACGTCATTGCGGAATACAGCATGGAGAACGGCTATTATATGGCGGGAACGGGAACCGCGTGGAAGCTCCTGGAGGATGTGGCCAGGAACTACGGAATCACTGTGGAACAGCCCAAGGCAAGGGAGCGGACATTCAAGGATGAGCTGGATAAGGGCAATATCATCATTTGCTCCATGAAACCGGGGGACTTTACCGCCGGGGGACATTTCATCGTAATATACGGGTATGATTCGAAAGGATTTCTGGTGAACGACCCCAACTGTGTGGCCCGCAGCAGGCAGGCATGGGACTTTGACGACATCAGCTCACAAATCAAGCATTCATGGGTGTTTGCCAAAGAGTAAAAATCTTGTTGCAGTTTCCGGATAAAAGTACTAAAATGGATACATTATCAGAGGAAGAAAGAGGAACTGGCAATGAAAATAAGGACGAGATATGCCCCTAGCCCCACGGGTAAGATGCATGTGGGCAACCTGCGCTCTGCGCTGTACGAATATCTGATCGCAAAGCATGAGGATGGGACTTTTATGCTGCGCATTGAGGATACCGACCAGGAGCGCTTCGTGGAGGGGGCTACGGAGATCATCTACCGCACCCTGGAGACCGCGGGCCTGGAGCATGACGAGGGGCCGGACAAGGACGGCGGGTATGGCCCCTATGTACAGAGCGAGAGGATTAAGACCGGCATCTATATGAAGTATGCCAGGGAGCTGATCGAAAAAGGAGAGGCTTATTACTGCTTCTGCGACAAGGAGAGACTGGCATCCCTGAAGACGGAAGTGGTGGAGGGGAAAGAGATCACCATATACGACAAGCACTGCCTGTCCCTGTCCAGGGAGGAAGTGGAGGCGAATCTGGCCGCGGGAAAGCCCTATGTAATCCGCCAGAACAACCCGTCGGAGGGAACCACAACCTTCCATGACGAGCTTTACGGGGACATCACCGTGGAAAATGCGGAACTGGACGACATGATCCTGATCAAGTCGGACGGATTCCCCACCTACAATTTTGCCAATGTGGTGGACGACCATACCATGGATATCACCCATGTGGTAAGGGGAAATGAATACCTGTCCTCTTCGCCCAAGTATACCAGGCTTTACGAGGCCTTTGGATGGGAGCCGCCCAAATATGTGCATCTGCCCCTTGTGACGGATGAGAATCACAGGAAACTTGCCAAAAGGGGAGGGAGCGCTTCCTTTGAGGATCTGTTGGAGCAGGGCTTTGTGGCGGAGGCCATCGTGAATTTCATCGCCCTTCTGGGATGGAGCCCGGAGGACAACCGGGAGATCTTCACTCTGGAGGAACTGGTGAAGGAGTTTGACTACCACAGGATAAGCAGGTCGCCCACTGTGTTTGACCTGGTGAAACTGCGTTGGATGAACGGCGAGTATATTAAGGCAATGGACTTTGAGGAATTCTACCGGAAGGCGGAGCCCTACCTGAAAGAAGCTGTCACCAGGGATCTGGACCTGAGGAAGATTGCCGCCATGGTGAAGACCCGCATTGAGGTATTTCCCGATATCGCGGAGATGGTGGACTTTTTCCAGGAACTGCCGGAGTATGACACGGCCATGTACACCCACAAGAAAATGAAGACTACGGAAGAGTCGTCGTTGGAGGTGCTTACGGAGGTTCTGCCCCTGTTGGAGGCGCAGGATGACTACAGCAATGAGGCCTTATACGATACCCTGGTAAAATACGTGGGGGAGAAGGGCGTAAAGAACGGCTATGTGATGTGGCCTGTCCGCACCGCGGTATCCGGAAAGCAGACCACGCCCGCAGGGGCCACCGAGATCATGGAGGTACTGGGCAAGGAAGAATCCCTGGACAGAATCCGCAGGGGTATCAGCCTGCTGCAGGGCCGGGCGGGAAACTGAAAGCAGATTAGCCTGCCATAGCGCCGGGCGAGTAACTGAAAACGCTCCTGAAGCCCAGGTGCATTATGTCTGGCGGCGGAAGAGGGGAAGTCCGGCCGCATATCATGCGGAAGGGACTCCCTCCCTGCCGGAACGCCGAAGCGGAGGGACATCATTTAAAATAGGAGATACATATGGATCTGAGTAACGCGAACGAGCCGCAGAAAGCGGCTATCATGCACCTGCGGGGTCCCTGCCTTGTCCTGGCCGGTCCGGGAAGCGGCAAGACATTCACCATCACAAACCGCATCTTATACCTTCTGGAACAGGGTGTTCCTCCTGAGTCCATTCTGGTAATCACCTTCATGAAAGAGGCCGCCCTGTCCATGCAGAACCGTTTCCGGGAGATGGCCGCTGCCAACGGGCAGCCGGGAGGAACCAAACCGCTTCATACACCTGCCTATCCGGTGAATTTCGGAACATTTCATTCAGTCTTTTATCACATTTTGAAACAATCCAACACTCTCAAGTCCAATAAACTGTTAAGCAGTGCGGAAAAAAAGAATCTGATATTACCCATACTGAAAACCTATGAACAGCAGGAAAAAACGGATTCCGGGGAAGAAGGCCGGGAAAGCGGCGGCAGCCTGGATGACGATGCGGTCCGGATTCTGGCGGCCGTGGGATATTACAAAAATACCATGAACATGGACATGGCCCGGGAGAAGGCCCCCGCAGGGCGGCAGGCGCAGTTTGAGGCTATCTGCCGGGACTATGAACTGGCGGTAAGGAAAACAGGCAGGCTTGACTTTGACGATATGCTCTATGAGTGCAGGCGGCTGCTGGAGGAAAATGTGACGCTGCGCAGCTACTGGCAGAACCGTTTCCGGCATATCCTGATAGACGAATTCCAGGATATCAATCCGGTACAGTATGAGGCGGTCAGGCTTCTGGCATCGCCGCCCTATAATATTTTCGCGGTGGGGGATGACGACCAGGCCATTTACGGATTCCGGGGATCCGAACCGGAATGCCTGAAACGTTTTGAGGCGGAGTTTGGAGCCAGACAGCTACTGCTGGATGTGAATTACAGGAGCAGGCCCGGGATCGTGGAGGCATCTTTGGCCGTGATAGGGGAGAATAGGGACAGGTTCCTGAAACAGCTGCGGGCTGCCTCCCCGGCAGGGGAGGGGGAGCCGGTGGCCATACGTGCCTTTCAGGAGAAGGAGGAACAGTACGGCCATATGCTGGCTTCCATTTCCTCCCGGCTGCAGCAGGGGGAGAGCTGTGCCGTGCTTTTCAGAACCAACTCCTATATGCAGGGATTTGCGGCCAGGCTGAAGGCGGCGGACATTCCCTATGAAATGAAAGAGAAGGTGGCCAGTATCTATGAGCACTTTATTGTGGCAGATATCATGGCCTACCTGGAGGTGGCAAAGGGGGAGGGCAGGAGGGAGCACATGCTGCGCATCATGAACAAGCCCTCCCGCTATATCAGCAGGGAAGCCCTGGGGGAGGGGAGCGCGGACATCGGCAGGATGCAGGCTTATTATGGGAGGGCCCATATGCCGGAATCTCAGAGGGACAAAGTGAAAAAGGAGCTTGCCCGGTTCGGAAAGCAGCTTCAGAGCGTGAAGGGTTTTACCCTCCGGCCCGCCATAAGCTATATCCTGAAAGCAATGGGGTATGAGCAGTACCTGAAGGAGCTTGCCGGGGGCAGCCAGGAGAAGTGGCAGGAGTGGCAGGATCTGCTCACATGGCTGAAGGAGGATGCCTCTGCCTACAAAAGCCTGGAGGAATGGAAGGAATTTCAGGAGGGTTATACCAGGAACCTGGAACAGAGCAGGGAACAGGCTGCCGGAAACCGGATCCCGAAACCGGAAGCCGGAAAAGGGCAGGATGGGAAGAAAGTCCGGCTCAAAGTCCAGCTTCTGACAGTACATGGCGCCAAGGGGCTGGAATTCGACAATGTATGGATCCCTGACTGCAATGAAAAAATCTTCCCCCATGGAACGATGCCGGATGAAGGCACGGTGGAGGAGGAAAGAAGGATTTTCTATGTGGCCATGACCCGGGCAAAGAAAAGTCTGGAGCTCCTCTACCTTACAGGCACCAAGGAACGCCCCAGACAGCCGTCCAGATTTTTAAATCCGCTCTTTCAGAACCAGGCAGGAAGGGAAACGTCAGTGCGGTGAACTGTTTTTCCCGGAACTATTCTTCCTGGAAGGGCTCTTCCGTAATCTCATCGAACTCGCAGTTGTCAAGATATTCGTCGAAGGCTTCTTCCACCTTCTCATATTCACTGTCGTCCTCAATATAATCCAGCACGGGCTCCTCGTTGGGGTCATCGGGATTCTCGCTGTAGCGGTAGAACCATACTTCGCCGTCCTCGTTCTCGCCCTTCTCGTCCAGGGGTAGCAGCACGATATAGTCCCTGGATTCAACGGTGAGGATGGTGATAACGGCAGTGTTTACAATGCGGCCGTCATCCAGCTCCAGCTCTACGGTCATTTCCTCGTCATCATAATCATTTTTCTTTCCCATGGGAAAACCTCCTCTATGTTTGGATATGCCTATTATACTTGCTTTTGGGCCATTGTGCAAGGAAAACAGAATAATATGGGGGAGAAAGCGCAAGAAAAGTGGATTTCTTGTCATTTGGGACTTTTTATTGCAGAAAGTTTATGGTAGAATATAAATGATTTTATTCTCACGCCCCCTGTACTCAGATCTAAGGCAAAACACAGTATTTTACAGACTTATACCACACACTATATGCGGGATATCACGCAGAATATGGAGGGAAGGCGATGACAGAAAAAATATTACAGAATGACCCCTATCCGTTGGGCGCCCATATTGAAGGCGGTGGAATACGTTTTTCCTTTGTGTCCAGGACTGCCTCCTGCGGTATCCTGCTCTATGACAGGAGGACCGGGAGGCTTTGCAGGAAGATTCCTTTTAAGGAAGAAGAGAGAATCGGTCATGTTTATTGCAGAACAGTGACGGATATAGATCCGGATACTGTATC
Source organism: uncultured Acetatifactor sp. (assembly GCA_910578995.1). Taxonomy (GTDB): domain Bacteria; phylum Bacillota; class Clostridia; order Lachnospirales; family Lachnospiraceae; genus Acetatifactor. The sequence continues at coordinate 8,649 of CAJTSY010000067.1, read as the reverse complement.
TTATCTGTTTTATGAGGAGGACAGGATTGTCCCAGACGAGAGGGCCAGGCTGTTTTCACACAGGACAGCCTATGGAAGGGAGCGGGGAACGCAGGACCTGAAGGCGGGTTTTGCCGCAGGGGAGTTTGCCTGGGAGGGGGACCGTTTTCCCAGACTTCCCTATAATAAAGTGATCGCCTACTGCATGCATGTGCGGGGGTTTACAAAGCATCCTTCCTCCGGTGTAAAACACAGGGGCACATTTGCAGGAATCGGTGAGAAGATTCCATACCTGAAGGAAATCGGCATTACCACTATCGAACTCCAACCGGCATATGAGTTTACGGAACTTCCCCTGAAAGGGGAGGAAAAGCTTCCCCATATGGCCCATCCGGGGACTCTGGAGCAATCAGTCAGGCAGACACTGAATTACTGGGGATATAAAAAGGGATATTATTATGTGCCCAAGGCTGCCTATGCGGCATCGGAGGATCCGGCGGCAGAATTTAAGGGGTTGGTCAGGGAGCTCCACAAAAACGGCATGGAGCTGGTCATGCAGTTTTACTTCCCGGAGGAGGTAAAGTGGAATGAGATGTTGGAAATACTTCGTTTCTGGGTTCTGGAGTATCATGTGGACGGATTTCACCTGATGGGGGGAAATCTTCCGGCTGAGATGCTGGCGGCAGACGATATACTGGCGGATACGAAGATATGGTATTACCGCTTTGAGACGGAACAGATTTACGGGAAGAACCGGCAGCCCATGTATCCCCATATGGCGGAATACAATGATTCCTGGTATTACGACATGCGCAGGTTTTTAAAGGGGGACAGCGGCATGCTTGGCAGCGTGCTGTACCACATGCGCCATATACCGGAAAAGGCAGGCAGCATTCATTATATCACAAACTATTACGGCTTTACCCTGGCGGACCTGGTGGCTTACGATCATAAGCACAATGAGGCCAACGGGGAGGATAACCGGGACGGAAATGACTACAACTGCAGCTGGAACTGCGGTGAGGAAGGGCAGACCCGCAGGCAGGGTGTCCGGCAGCTGCGGCTGAAGCAGATAAAAAATGCACTGTGTTTCCTGCTGCTGTCCCAGTCCACCCCACTGATTTTTATGGGAGATGAATTTGGAAATTCCCAGAAGGGAAACAACAATCCTTACTGCCAGGACAATGCCGTCACATGGCTGAACTGGGGGGATATGAAAAAGAACAGCCGGATTCTGGATTTTTGGAAGATGCTGGCGGCGTTTAGAAAGTCCCACCCCATCCTCAGGCCGTCCAGGGAACTGCGTCTGACGGACTACATTGCCTGCGGTTATCCGGATCTGTCCTACCACGGGCAGAACGCCTGGTGTCCCCAGACGGAAGACCCTTTCAGGTATGCGGGCATCATGCTGTGTGGAAAGTATGCCAGGGACGGCGAAGTCAGTGACGACAGCTTCCTTTACATTGCCGCAAACATGCACTGGGAAGGTCGGGGAATTGCCCTCCCCAGGCTGCCCAGGGGAATGCGGTGGGAGAAGGCGTTCACCACGGAAGCGGGAGAGAGGGCCGGAAACCGGGCGGCGGAAGGGGAGGACGAGCTTCACAGGTTTGCCCCGCCTAGAAGTGTGACGGTGTATATCAGTTCCGAACTGTAGGGTTTCAGGGCAGGGCCCTGCACATTCCCCGCCAGTCTGCATATGATACAGTAAACATATCATATGGAGAATTTTATGAACTGCATTATTTTATTGCTGCTGCTTAGCTGCTGCAGAGGCGGATGCGGCTGTACTGCCAGGAATTTCGGCTGCTGCCGCGAGGGAAGGCGGGGCCCGGAGGGGTGCTGCGGCTCTTCCAGGGGTGATATGGGCAGAGGATCCGGCTGCAGGGAGGCTGCATGTGACGATGGCTGCGGATGCCGTGAGGAGAGGCGCGGCGGGGACGACTGCGGGTGCCGCGGGGAAAGGCGTGACCGGAACGACTGCGGGTGCCGTGAAGAGAGACATGACCGGGATGACTGCGGATGCCGTGAGGAGAGACGTGACCGGGACGACTGTGGGTGCTGCGGGGAAAGGCGTGACCGGGACGACTGCGGGTGCCGTGAGGAGAGACATGACCATGACAGCTGTGACGTGCCGGGGATGATTCCCCCTCCCTGGCAGGACTATCCCAGGTTCCCGCGCAGGGATGGCGGAGCGGACTGCGAGTCATAACCTGTAACTGTTAACATGGACACTAAAGGGCGGTTTCCGGAAAGGACGACCGTCCTTTTTCATGCATTTTTGGAAAAACTATTTCAAACCCTGGATATTTATGTTATAATGTCCTTATTCTGAAAAGGAAGCAGGTTCTCGTCCGGAATGGAAAGTATTCGGATTGGGATTCATTCGGAATGGAAAGGCGGTTTCTCATGGAAAAGTACGTTGCGTATGTCTCCACATATACCCGGGGAGACAAAAATGGAATAAAAATATATGATGTGGATATGGAGAAGGGGCGTTTTACAGAGAAGGATAAGGTGGAGATTACCAATTCCTCCTATGTGACGATTTCCCATAATGGCAGAATTCTGTATTCCATTACAGATTTTGGAGTGGAGTCTTATACGATTCTGAAGGATGGCAGTCTGGAATTCCTAAATTTCGGGGCAATCAATGGTATGAGAGGGTGCTACGTCTCTACAGATTATACGGACAGTTATCTGTTTGTCGCCGGTTACCACGACGGAAAGCTGACGGTGCTGAGATTGGAGGAAAACGGCGCGATAGGCGAGATTACGGATGAAATTTACCATAAGGGTCTGGGAAGTGTGGCGGAGCGAAACTTCAGGCCCCACATCAACTGTGCCAGGATGACCCATGACAACAAGTACCTGCTAGTGGCGGACCAGGGAATGGACCATGTGAATGTATACCGCTTTGATGCCCTGTTGGGCAAGGTGATGCTGGCGGATGTGATCCGAAGCGAACTGGAGTCTGCACCCAGACATGTGAAGATCTCCAGGGACGGCAGGTTTATCTATATTGTGCATGAGATGAAATGCTTTATCGATGTGTATTCCTATAAGGAGAAGAAGGGACAGCCTGTTTTCGAGAAAATCCAGTCGGTGAAGACCTGCGAGGGAGAGATTGGCAGCTATAATGCCGCCAGCGCGTTGGAATTTTCGGATGACCACAAATACCTGCTCAGTTCCAATGCAGGGGATAATTCCGTGGTGCTTTACAATGTGGAGGAGTCCACGGGAATGCTTTCACAGATATTCTGCCTGCCTGTGGGAGGGGAATATCCCAAGGATGCCAGCCTGTTCCCCAACAATAAGTTTCTGGTGTCCCTGAACCATGAGACCAATGACATGACCTTCTTCCATGTGGATGTGGAAAACGGAACCATGATCATGAACGGCCCGCCGATCAGGGTGGATGTGCCGAACTGTATTACATTCCATAAATTATAATCCGTTTTGCTGCGGATGCATGTTGAGGTGGACTATTAAGCTGTCTTTCAGGCTGTCTGCTGCCAGGCAGGGGAAAGACGGCTTTTTTGCGGGATGGCGGGGCTTTGAACCGGCCGGATTTTATCCATGGGATGGAAAAACGGGCTGGGGCAGTTCCCGGATCTGAAAAAGAAAAGAGGGATAGAAAATGGCAGGTTCCACATTTGGCACTATTTTTAAGGTCACTACCTGGGGGGAATCCCATGGAAAAGCCCTGGGGGTGGTTATCGACGGGTGTCCTGCGGGACTGGAACTGGCGGAGGCAGATATTCAGCAGTATCTGGACAGGCGGAAGCCGGGAACCAGCGCCGTTACCACGTCCCGGAAGGAGGAGGACACAGTGGAAATCCTCTCCGGGCTCTTTGAGGGCAGAACCACGGGAACACCGATCTCCCTTATGGTGCGCAACACGTCACAGAGGTCAGGGGATTACAGCGAGATTGCGTCCTATTACCGTCCGGGCCATGCGGATTATACATTTGATGCAAAGTACGGCTTCCGGGACTACCGCGGGGGAGGCCGTTCCTCAGGGAGGGAGACCGTGGGCCGTGTGGCGGCAGGGGCGGTGGCCTGCAGGATCCTGGAGAAACTGGGGGTCAGGGTATGTGCCTATACCCGTTCCATAGGGCCTGTGGAGGCAGATCCTGCAAAATTCAGCCGCGATGCCATAGGGAGAACCATCACGGCCATGCCGGACGAGGAGGCGGATGCCCTTGCGGTAAAGTACCTGGAGGAGATCAGACGTGAGACCGATTCCGCAGGAGGCTGCATGGAATGCCTGGTGGAGGGACTGCCTGCGGGGATCGGTGACCCGGTTTTTGATAAGTTGGATGCAAACCTGGCCAGAGCCGTCATGTCAATCGGTGCGGTGAAGGCGGTGGAGATAGGTGACGGCTGCCTGGTGTCTGCGCGCCGGGGCAGTGAAAACAATGATGCCTTCCGGATGAGGGAGGGCAGCGTGGTTAAGGAAACCAACCACGCTGGGGGTATCCTGGGAGGAATAAGCGACGGCGATATAATTGTAGTCAGGGCCCATGTAAAGCCCACGCCTTCCATTGCCCGTACACAGCGGACGGTGGGCAGGTCCGGCGGGGAGATGGAGGTTGCGGTCAGGGGACGGCATGACCCTGTTATCGTGCCCAGGGCCGTAGTGGTTCTGGAATGCATGACGGCCCTCACCGTCCTGGATGCCATGCTGATGAACCTGTCAGCCAGGATGGATTCCATAGTGGACTTTTACCGTTCCCGGTAATTCCGGTTGCGGAACGGATAGCAGCGGCTGCGGAAGGCCGGGGAGGAGAGTAGAGTAATGTATCGGATTTTAAGGCAGGAGGGGCGGGCAAAACGGGCAGAGCTGGAGACGGTTCACGGCACGGTGCAGACCCCTGTGTTCATGAATGTGGGAACCGTGGGCGCCATCAAGGGGGCCGTGGCCACATCGGACCTGGAACAGATTAAGACACAGGTGGAGCTTTCAAATACCTACCATCTTCATGTGCGTCCCGGGGACAGGGTTATCAGACAGCTGGGGGGACTCCACAAATTTATGTCCTGGGACAGGCCCATCCTTACGGATTCCGGCGGATTTCAGGTATTTTCCCTGGCAGGCCTGAGGAAAATAAAGGAAGAGGGGGTCTACTTCAACTCCCATATTGACGGACGGCATATTTTCATGGGCCCCGAGGAGAGCATGCAGATCCAGTCCAACCTGGCATCCACCATAGCCATGGCCTTTGACGAGTGCGCCCCCAGCAAGGCGGAGAGGGGGTATGTGCAGGCTTCCGTGGAGCGGACTACCAGGTGGCTGCAGCGGTGCAAAAAGGAGATGGCCAGGCTGAACGCCCTGGAGGATACCATCAATCCCCGCCAGATGCTTTTCGGGATCAACCAGGGGGCAGTGTATCCGGACATCCGGATCGAGCACGCCAGGAGAATTTCCGAGATGGAGCTTGACGGCTATGCGGTGGGAGGTCTGGCGGTGGGAGAGACCCATGAGGAGATGTACCATATTCTGGACGAGGTGGTTCCATTCCTTCCAAAGGACAGGCCAACCTATCTGATGGGGGTGGGCACCCCGGCCAATATTCTGGAGGGTGTGGAGCGGGGGATTGACTTTTTTGACTGTGTGTACCCCACCAGAAACGGCAGACATGGACACCTGTATACCAACCAGGGGAAGATTAACCTGTTCAATGCCCAGTATGAACTGGATGACCGCCCTATAGAGGAAGGCTGTGGCTGTCCTGCCTGCAGGCGCTATTCCAGGGCCTACATCCGCCATCTGCTGAAAGCGAAGGAAATGCTTGGCATGCGGCTGTGTGTCCTCCATAATCTTTATTTCTACAACACCATGATGGAGGAGATCAGGGATGCCCTGGACAATGGAAGATTTGCGGAATACAAGAAACGGAAGCTGGAAGGGATGCAGGTTTTGCGACCTTTTGAAAAGGCCTTATGAAAATAGGCAGGATATGAAAAGAAGGGGCAGTGCCTGTATGAGGTACTGCCCCTTCCTGCGATGTTTCTTTCAGTCCGATTTCTTTGAGCTGCTTTGTCTGCGGATCACCGATTCAGGCTTCACCGGCCTTTTCCACACGGCTGATGGCGGATTTTTCCATGGGGATGCGGCAGTTTTTATTACTTCCAAATTCCACAATCACCATATCGTCCTTAATATCGATGACTATTCCGTAAAAGCCTGACGTGGTCAGGACACAGTCTCCAACTTCCAGTGCCGACAGCATGGCCGCCACCCTTTTCTTTTCCTTGCTCTGGGGCCGCATCAGGAAAAACCACATTGCCCCGATCACCACTGCATACATGAGAAGCATGCTGATCAGGCTGATCCCACCGCCTGCTGCCGCTGCCGCGTCTGCCCCTTCTGTCAATAAGATACCCATATTTCCTCCATTCTGACGTCCGACGTCTGTAATTTGCCTAGCTTCATCTAAATAAACATAATACACAAAAACAGGCTGTTGGTCAAGGCATAAATCCAGTTTTTACCTATTATTATGTTTTTGTTATGTCATTAGAAAAAGGTTCGTCTTATATGCCAGTAAGACGAACCTTTTTTCATAGCTTAGACTATTTTATACCTTTTATCGGGATATTGCAAGCAAAAAATGCTTTTTTGCATTTTTTGGTTGTTTTGTTGTTTTCCGGGAAAAATATGCCCATAAAAATCAGTCAAATCGCTGCATTTGTTTTATCAGTTGTTCTTTTTTTACAAATTTTTTTCCTTTATGTGCTAAATTAAGCTGTTGTTTCCTATACATACATGTCTTCCTATATAATATCTCATGAAACAATTACATTTAGTTCAGGAGGATTATACAAAGGATGAAAGAAGCAATGAAGCGGAAAACAGTAATGAAACAGGAAACAGCATTGAAGCAGGAAGCGACAGCGAAACAGAAAATTACGGCGAAACGAAAAACTGTAGCGGAACAGGAAACTGCAATGAATCGGGAAACGGCAGGGAGACGGGAAGAAGCAGGAAGGTGGGAAGCGCCGGAGCCTGGGAAAAAGGTGGTAGAGGAAATGCATTTACAGTCAGCACAGAGATTTTTCCAAGGCAGTCACCGTAAGAGAGCCTGTCATACTATGGAGGAACTCTGTTTTTGTTGGCTGCAGGAAAGGAAAGAGGTTGTAAAGAAGAGTACTTATTCGGGATATTCTTACTGTGTGAAAATGCATATCCTGCCTTATTTTTCCCACACTGCCCTGGAAGAACTGAAGGGAGACTGCGTGCTTGCCTTTATTGAGGATATGCAGAACAGGCAGCTGGCGGACAGCACCGTGCGTTCTGTCCTGGTAGTCTTTAAGGCAGTCATGAAGTTTGGCGTCCTCTCTGATCTCATATGCCGGGAAATCCTGGTCTACTGCACGGTAAACTGCCGCAGGACCGAATCCAGGGTGCTGAATGTACAGGACAGTATAGAGATGAAGGAGTATCTTCTGGAGCTGAACACGATCTTTTCCATCGGAATTCTGCTCTGCCGCGGAACGGGAATCCGTGTAGGGGAATTGTGCGGCCTGAAATGGGAAGATGTGGATTTCTCCGCAAAGACTATCTGCATCAGGCGTACAGTATCCCGGATCCAGAATCCCGACCGGACTGCCGGACAGCCCAAAACAGTTCTTTACATACGCACCCCGAAATCCCATACTTCCCGGCGGGAAATTCCCATTCCACAGTACTTGCTGGATCCGCTGAAACAGATGAAAAAGGAACCCCAGCAATATCTGCTGACGGGGAATGAGATCTGTACAGAACCCCGCAATATACAGAAAAAGTTTAAGACCGTATTGAAGCACTGCAAAATGGAGGACTGTAATTTCCATGCAATGCGGCATGGATTTGCCACAGCCTGCCTGGAAAAAGGAATTGACTGCAAAACGGTATCGTCCATCCTCGGACATGCATCCACACGAACCACCATGGATTTTTATGTGCACACCTCATTGCGGCAAAAGCAATATTGTATCGACGCTGTAGACTGAAAAAGGTTCGTCTTACTGGCATATAAGACGAACCTTCCGGAACAGTAAAAATGCACGTAAATGTATATTTATACAATGCAGCATGAAGACGGAAAACGGAGGCCTGCCTTGATAGATTACAAGCCCTTCTGGGAGACATTAAGACAGTCGGATGAAACCACCTACACCTTGGTTACGCGGCATAAAATTTCCGGGTCTACCATAGACAAGCTGAGGAAAAACAAGCCCGTGAACACCACAACCCTGGACGGGCTGTGCGGGATTCTGGAATGCACCCTGGAAGACATTGCCCGGTATGTGCCGGACATTGGGAAAGATGTATCCGGAACAGAAGTTCCGGGAAATACCCCGAAGGACGGAGAGGGATAATGCATGGAAGAAGCAGGGCCGACAGTGTGGGGCAGGGCCGGAAATTTTGGTCCTGCAGAAGCAGCCGGGACGGAAGGCGTCCGAACCGGACAGGAGAATAAAAGACAGTCTGGCCCGGCAGAGCGAAGTGACAGGGAGGAGCCTGAAAAGGAAAACCTGACAGCCGAAAGAAGGATGGTGCGGATATGAAGGAAAAAGACAATAACGGTTTCACCGGAAACAGGAACCGCGGATGGAAAACAGCCTGTGTCCTGTTCCTTGCGGGGGCCCTGGTGTGTACGGCAGTGGCCTGCGCGGGGAAGGAAA
>CAJTSY010000066.1:4079-20969 GCA_910578995.1 uncultured Acetatifactor sp. | reverse complement strand
GTGTCTTTGTGGTCAGTCCCAACATTCTGTTGGAGTTCATTGCTGTTAAATTGTGTTGTACTACCATGATTATTCCTCCTTGAAATAGATTGCCTCTTCCCTGAGGCTGTTTATATACGCCTTCTTCCGGATTCGCACGGCTCCGGTTTCAAGAATATAATCTGACGGAAAACCTTCCGCAATCGTGCGTATTGCTTCAAGTTCCCTGCTGTAAGCTCTCCCGGCTGCTTCCGAAAGCTTCCCGTTCCTGCTTTACCTGATAAGTATATCGGAAGGATTTGAGATTTATTTAGAGTATTCATCGTTCATTTTTAATTTTCTCGCAAACTCTGTTTCTCGTAAATAGCATTAGGGATCTAACAACATACGTTAATTTCAAAAAATACCATACCCTCCCCTCTACAGGTTTGGGTATGGCAATCATACTCTTGGAAGAACCATATTCACATTCCAAACGCCTGCTTACTGCAGCAGGGACAATACACCGGACGTAGCCTGGTTAGACTGTGCCAACATGGCCTGGCCTGCCTGGGCGAGGATCTGGTTGTTGGAATAGGTAACCATCTGGGTCGCCATATCCGTATCACGGATAGCAGCTTCCGCACTGGTGGTATTCTCCACGATATTATCCAGGTTTGCAATGGTATGCTCCAGGCGGTTCTGGATGGCACCCAGTGCAGCTCGCTGATTGGATACTCTCTGAAGGGCATCGCCGATTACATCAATTGCAGCCGTAGCAGCATCCCCGGTATCACCCCTCACGTCCAGTCCGTTAATGCCCAGTGCCCTGGCGCTGAGCTGGGCGATATTCATGTAAATCTTGTTATCAGAGGAAGAATCCGCGCCTACATGCAGGCTTACATCTACAGGATCATTCATGTCCGCAAAGGTCTCTGCACGCAGCTCCAACTGATTTGTATCTTTATTGTAATACGAGCTTACTGTCTTAATATTCTCGCCATAGTCGGCTTTCAGCGCTGATGTCAGTTCAGCCATGCTGCTGAAAGCTTTTACCTGTATATCTCCATCTGGATTATATTGATTGGGTGTCTTATTAATATTCTTCACAAGCTGGCTGACACTCAGATTTTCAATATTCGGATCATCCGCACCTGTCTGCTCAACCAGCACATAATAAGTTTTCGTCGCTCCTGCACCGACCGGTCCAATTGTCTTAGCGGAATATGTCGTATTTTTTGCGATATCACTATCGTCAAGATTTACTCCCTGTTGAGTAGGAGAATCGCCAAACGCTGTTGTTGTATCATTTTCTACCTTAAGGTTAAATACGCCTGTACCGGAATTTACAAGCGGCGTCTTAGTCGGATCCACCGCAGCCGCCGAAAATGTACTCTCCAACGCATTATTCGCCGTACTGTAAGACAGCCTCGCAACATCGCCGTTATTGCTTCCCCTCATCAGATACAGCTCATTGAACTTGGTGGTGGTAGACACTCTGTCAACCTCAGACACCAGTTCGTCTACCTCATTCTGAACAGCCTGTCTGTCGGTCTCGGACAAAGTTCCATTGGCAGCCTTCACGGTCAGCTCTGCCAGTCTGTGCATCATGTCATGCACTTCGTTGAGTGCGCCGTCTGCAGTCTGCACTGCGCTGATGCCGTCCTGTGCGTTCAGGGATGCCTGTGTCAGACCTCTGATCTGCTTTCTCATCTTCTCACTGATAGCCAGGCCCGCCGCATCGTCAGCAGCACGGTTTATTTTATAGCCTGATGACAGCTTCTCTGTAGCCTTAGCCTGGGAAGCCGTCGTCAACCCCAACATTCTGTTAGAGTTCATCGCTGTCAGATTATGCTTTACTATCATTGCCATAATACTATTCCTCCTTGAATATACTCCGCTCCCGCGGTCCGCTTCTTGCTTTTTATATCTTCTGTTATAGTCGAGACCACCAGAATTTGCAATACCGCATATAACGAATTACCTGATCGGTCTGAATCATAGCAGATTATATGGTATGTTGAGCCCTAACAAATGCTGTCCTCACATATGCCATGCCAACTCATTTCTTAATATATCGGACTGTTCCCCCGTAGAATTTAGGTGTCAAATAAAATTTATTGGGCATTTACGCAATCTTCTTCTCCAGTTCTTCGCTCCGCGCTTCCGACTGGTCTATTTTCTTGATGAGAAGTCCCACGGATTCTCTTTCCAGTTTGCACGCATTCACTTCATGGTGCAGCAACTCAATATGGTTTTCCATTTTTTCAAAGCGCCTTTCCATCGTATCAAACCGCTCATTTATCCGCTCTTCCATTTTTGCCATTTCCTCAAGAACAGAGTTGAACATCATCTTTGTCTCTTTATCCATCGCAAGTCCTCTTTTTATGTACTGTAACAAAAGCTATACCATAACTTCTTACGCACTATGTACTATGCTGTCACGCACTATCCAAAAAATTCCGCAGAAAACACTGCGGAATTTTCTGATTCCTCTTTTGTTACTTCTTGCTGTCCATAAAAACCGGCTGTACTACAGCGGACTTGCTCATGGTCTTGTAATATCCGATTGCTGCCTTGGAAGACTGCCGCCCTTTTTTGATGCCGTTCCGCTCCTTTTTGAAGTAATCCTCGATCAGCCTCTTATTGCGGGCTTCCTCCGCCTGAATGGCCACGCTGGTATCCGTAACCTCCGTAACCAACTGCTGCAGCGTCCTGATCTGTTCCGAATATTTCTCCCGGTTATCCCTCAGTTCCTCCGCCACATTGGCATAGAGCTGCTCGAATCCGTTATCCAGGGCGCTCACCTTGTCGATGAGCCGCCCTTTCTCATCCACGTATTCCTCAAACTTATCCAGGTCCACATCCTCAGATCGGAAAATTTCCTGCTGTCTCTGGTTGTACTTCCGGATCTCGGCCATGACCTCCAGTTTTTTCCTGAGGCTTTCCTCCAAAAGGGTCAGATAATTTCCTCTCATATATTACCCCCTGCCCGTCCGCATGACCTCTTTCCAAGTATCCCGCAGCATCCGCAGATGTCCGTTTACTTCCTCCAGGATCTCCCTATCCTTCTTCACATTCGCCTCGATCAGTCTCTGGCTCAGATAAGTATAAATACGCTCAAAGTGCTCTGCCACAGGATATTTCATATCCAGTGTCTGACGGAGATAATCAATGATTCGCTCTATCTTCTGTATATGGATATGCGCTTTTTCGACGTCCTTATTATCTATTGCCGCAATGGCAATATTACAGAATTTAATAGCGCCTTCATAAAGCATCAGTGTCAGTTCCGCCGGAGAAGCTGTCAGAATCTTGCTGCTGTTATACTGCCCGTACGCATTTGGTAATGCCATAATTGCATCCCGCCTTTCATCCCTTTTATCCGGGCGGCTGCCGGTTATGCGTGCCGGTCAGTCCTTACAGCGCATCAGCCACCCAACAACGAGGTCACCGCACTGGCATTATTCTGCATCTTAGCCAAGGCAGTTTCCATTGCTGCAAATTTAGCATACCACTTATCTTCATATTCCGCAAGCTTCTTTTCCAATTCTTTTATCTTTACGGTATAATCGTCATAATCCGACTGCATCTTCTTGTCTTCATAGGCAGTCATTGTGGAGCTTATGCCTTCCTTGCCCTTCATCATATCGAACATCTCGTCATAGAGATTCTTGGAAAGCTGTGTAAAGAAGGAAACTACCGTATCCGGATCATTGGCTATCATGGATTTCAGCTTGTCTGGATTGCCGGAGGTACTCTCATCATCAGGGTCTCCGTCAATGTGGTAGGCATTTTTCTCATTATCCGCCGCGCTAAAGTAGTTCAGGGTGTTGATACCGAAGTTGGAAAGGTACATCTTCTTCCCGTTTACCTCGACACCTTCCATCATGATCTGCTTCATCGTACTGGCGAAAGTACCCAGGGTACTGTCCTTGCGGAGGACGGAGTCCGTGATCTTTTTCTCCCACTCCTCGATGGCGCTGTCGGACATGGCTTCCTTCTCCTCGTCGGTGAGGGGATCGTAGCCCTTGGCGGAATCCGCATTGTAGAGCTTATCCATCTCGTTGATGAGGGAGCTGTATTCCTTGATGAAGTTCTTCACCATATCGTAGATGCCGCTGACATCGTCCTCGGTGGTGATAGTGACATCCTCGCCATCCTTAGTAAGCGCATTCACGGTCAGTGTCAGGCCATTGACTTCGAACGTGTTCCTGGACGAGTAATAGGCTACGCCGTTCAAAGTGATCTGGGCGTCTTCGCCACCCTGTTTGTGCGGCGCCTCTTCCGGCGAAGCGGGATTTGCTACCGCGGCATTTAAATCTGTCACCTTCTGCGCTAAGTCCGCAGCGACCTTCTGTTCGATCGTCATCCCATCAACAACTGCGGCGGTATCCCAGGCTGCCTTTCCATCGCTGCCTGGCACTATATAGCTTCCATATTTAGCTTCCGTATCCTTGATCAGGTTTTCGTTCTTTTTCCAACTGGATGTCCATCCCTCCAGATCCTTCACAAGGTTGGGATTCTTCCCGGAGTCCTTCGCTTCCTTGACAAGGGCGTCAATGGCAAAGTCCAGATCCTTTAACTGGTCTTCTGTTATCGTTGTTGTCCCGTTGAAATAGCTTGCAACATTGAAGCTGGGATCATTGTTCTTAACAGCCAGTATCTCATTAATCTTGTCGCCATATTTCAGCAACGTATCCGGCAGCTGCTTCTGCGCGTCTCTGGCCATGTTATAATTGTCCAGCAGACTCTGCATCCTGGCCTTGGTGCTTCTCTCCATCTCAGTCGCACTGAAAGCCGGAGTCGTCTGATAATTCAGCTTCAGCGCAGATAAAACTTCCATCCCGGCTACATTTGTCGCGGAAATATCGAAGTCCTGTTCCTTGCCTGACTGCTTGGAGGCGATGAAAATCCTTCCGTTATTTTCATCAAAATTCGCAGTCAGCCCGGCTTCCCGCAGAGATGCCACAAAAGTGTTAATCGTCATATTCGCCGTCACGGAGATGCGTTCCTTATCTCTTCCGTCGCCAAAGCTAACCTCCATATTAGCGCTTTCGCCGGCTATCAGCCCCAGGTCGCCCAACGTTGTGTTCCCTGTAACTTCCGTCCCATCCGCCAGCTTGATCTCGCCGCCGGTGAGGATGCCCGTCTTGGCCAGCTTATCCACCTTCAGGTTCTGCACGCTGTTCATGGCGTTCTCGCCCGTGATGACGGAAACCACGCTGCTGTTGGACACCTTGGTGGTCTTCTTGATAAAGGAACTCTCAAAACGCATGTTGTTCAAGGACTTGTTGTACAGATTCAGAATCTTTGTATTAAGGCTCTTCCATGCGTCCTGCTTATACTTTATAGATTTCTGGGCCTTTACTGCTTTTGTTACCTTTGCTTTTCGGGTTTCTACCAACTGGGCTACGATGCTTTCCGTATCCATACCGGACATCAGCCCGCTCAATCTCATGGGCATAATCAATCCATCCTTTCTGCTTTCTGCTCGTCGATGGGTGAAGATTAGCGCTTCTCGTCGATCAGGATACCTGCCATCTCCCAGACTCTGGCGATCATATCCAGCGTCTTCTCCGGCGGCAGCTCCTTGATCACTTCCTTGGTGCTCTTATCCACGATCTTGATCGTCACACGGTTGGTATCCTCATGGATGCCGAACACCGCCTCGGAATTGGACATTTTCTTGTTCAGGGTCTCCACAGCCTTGCGTACCTTCTCGTGATAAGCCTGCTGGTCCATCCCCTGGTCGCCGTTGTTGCTGCCGGACTGTCCCTTCTCCTTCGCGTTCTCCACCACACTCGTCGTCTTGTCTACATACTCTGCAGCCGCCATATTGCTTAAGCTGCTGCTCTCCGGCTTCTCCGTCTCCGCGGGAGCCTGTGGCTTCTGTACTACACTTCCCTGTGCCTGGAATGTCATCACACTTGAAATCGGTTCAATTGCCACTTTATGCACCTCCTTGTATCTTTGATTCCGCACATCAAAAGCATCCTGCTTCTTGATATTCCTTTGCGTCTATTTGTTTTATCGGAAACTTTCCTGGAAAAATTAACAGGAGTACCCTATTTTTTGGTTACATAAGAGTTCCGTTTCGTGACACCGGGTGGGAATCCTCTTCCTGTCCGCGGCCCGTCAGCCCAACAGATTCCTCAGCGCTTCCATTCCGTCCGCATTCACAGCCTCTTTATTGGCCTCCTGGATCTGCAGATAGACCTCCTTGCGGTAAATAGGCACATCCTTGGGCGCGGTAATGCCTACCTTCACCTGATCGCCCTTCACTTCCAGAATGGTAACCTCCACATTGTTGCTGATGACGATCGCTTCGTTCTTTTTTCTGGATAATGCAAGCATGCTACGCACCTTCCTTTCCCGCCTGAAAGATATCATAGATAGGGAACTTCACCGGGTAATTTCCACTGTCCAGAATCAGCTGGCAGCCCCTGTTCTCCCCCACGTTGATAATAAACGGCCCCTGGAGATTCACGCTCATCCGAGTCAGATCGCTGGGTATGGAGACTGTCACCAGTACCAGAAGATTCTCCGGCGTGACATTGCCGGCAGCGGCCAAAAGCTCATCCTCCACCTCCGGGTCATAGTCCGGCTTCACATCCAGGGGATTCATCACCGGCATGGCAAAGCCCGGCTCATCCAGCGACTGGAGAAAACGAATACCCGCATCAGTTCCCCTGTCCTCGTCGTGGAGAAGCGCAAACCGCTTCAAGTCAGGAAATCCGATAATACCATCCTGGAACATTATCACCTTGTCATCTGAAATTTCTATTTCTCCAAAAACTTTCGTATTAATTTTCATAGCACACCTCATTTCCCGGGTTTCTACTATTCTTTTTAACGGCTACCTCATTATCTTGAAAATGCACTTCCCGCACTGCCCGGTTACCCATGGCAGGCGGGAATCAGCAAAACATGCAATACTTAAATGAAATTCAGCAAAGTCGTCTGCATTACCTTTCCTGACGCCATCAGCGCTGCATTGTAGGTCAGCTCCGCCGCATTCAGCTGAATCGCCACTTCCGTGATATCGATATCCTCGTTCTCACTCTTCAGTGTCTCATAGGTAGTCTTCTGGTTCTGGGTACGGTTCTCAATCAGCTCCAGCTTGCTTCTCCGGGAGCCGCAGTTGGTGACACAGAGATTCGCTTCATCCAGGTGCTTCTGGAAGGCAGTGATGCCGCTCTGGAACAGCTTCCCCTCTTTATCCTTGGCATAGGTCAGCGCCTTATTGACGGCATCCAACTGATTCTTAAGGGTTTTCAGTTCCCCATCATCAGTGGTTTTTTCCATAATGCCCTCAATGTCCGCTTTGACTGCCTCCAGGTCAAGCACATCCTGCATGGCCCTCACAATGTCATCCACTTCCCTGCCGACGCCATGCTTAAAGCATTCGTCTGCCGTGGAATTGATCCTTATGGTCTGGTTGTATCCTACATCATACTGGATTACCTGATGTTCCGCACCGTGGGTAAGGTAATTGTCGTTGTAGGTAAGGCGGTCTCCGCTTCCGTCCTCCTTGTCTGCCTGGCAGTAGAAATAATGCTCGGGCCGCAGGTCGCCTTTCTTCCAGTTGGCCTTGTCATAGGTAACTCTTATCTCCGCTTCGTTGACAGAGGAAGTGGCTTCACTGTCCTTGGTGGCCATCAGCGTTTCGTATCTGTTTTTACCAAGGAGGATCTCCCCGGTCTCCGGAATATATACAATGGCATCGGGATGATCGGCTGTGTAACTGTAGGGATTGGGATTCTGCTCATAGGAATGCATCAGGGTGATGACACCGGTCTCCGTGACAGTGTCATCCGCCTGGGCAGATGCGCCTGTGGGAGAACCGCCTGCAAATCCCGTCCAGATATGCGTCTTACCATCGGTTCCGGTAAATTCAATGGTAGGAGAAGCCAGAGCTGACATATCTTTCTGTGTCTCTTCGTATTCCGTTACCCAGTTCTTGAGAAACTCCTGATTTTCCGGCTCCTTAAGATCCGGCACTATTCCTATATTTCCTCCTCCGGAAGATGAATCGCTATGCAGACTTATACCGTTCTCTGCCGCTGTAGCAATGCCTGCCTGAGTCAATACTTTATTAATCGCATCCGAAATAGCCGCAAGATCCGCCTCGCTTAAATTGTCGGAATTTAAAATATCAGGGTCAAATCCCGGGGTCACATTGTTAGTAAAATACGGAGCAAAATTCTTCAGATTTTCTTTCAGCTCCTGCTGCTTTTTTGTTACTGCATCATATAATGCCGCATAATTGGAAGTATCCTTATAGGCCAGCCTGATCCTGTCAACCTCCACCGAGGAGATATCGTCCTCGTCCACATCAATCCCGTTATAATTACTGGAATTGATATCCAACAGCCTATCCGTCTCCACCTTGGACACAGAGTCGATGGCATTCTTATCAAGCTGCTCCGTAATGGTGTAATTCTGGGTCTTGGCCTCCATAAAGCTCAGGGGGGTGTCCGTGCGGTAACCGGTGAACACATAGCGGCCTGCATAGTCCGCGTCCCCTGTGACATAGACTTCATCCCCAAGCTTGCGCATCTCCTCCAGGATGATCTGGCGGTTGGCAGTGGTCAGTTCATCGTTAGCCCCCTTATTGCAGCGCGCTATCATGGTAGTCACGATCTGGGACAGGTTGGAGATGGCATCCTCCGTCACCTTCAGCCAACTCTCCGCATCAGGGATATTCTTGGTATAGTACTGTGTAATCTCCGTCACGTTGCTGCGCAGGCGCAGGGCCCTGATGGCCACCACCGGATCATCGGAGGGGCGGTTGATCTTCTTCTGGCTGGACATCTGGGAGCTGAGTCTGTCCTGGTAGATCTTGTTGGTGTTGATATTGGACAGATTGTTGCGCTGCATGATTTTATTCGTTATTCTCATAGAAAACTCCTTTTCCTTTCGCCTCGAATATTATTCTCAGCATCCTGGCCGTTCTTCCTATACGCCTGTCTGCAGAATCAGCCTGTCGTAAATCTCGGTCAGGGTCTGGATCATCTTGGACGCCAGGTTGTAGCCGTTCTGGTATCTCACCAGGTTTACCGCTTCCTCATCCTCATCCACGCCGGAGATGGAGATCCTCTGGCTGTCAATGGAATAGGAAATATCCGCATAGCTCTTGTAGAAAGTCTCCGCACGCTTGGTGTTCAGGGCAATGTCGCCCAGGATGCACTGCAGGAATTCGGATGCGGAGCTTCCCCGGAAGCTCATGGTTCCCTTGTTGGTGGCCAGATCCTTCAGCTCGTCAAGCAGGTCGTTCTGCTCCACGCCGTCCGTCTCCTTTTTCTTGTTGGCCAGGCGGTCCGGGTCGTTGACTATAGTGGCGGAAACGTTGAGGTTTTTTCCCGTCATCAAATAATAATTATCGCCGCCAGTCATGTTTTTGCCCACGGATACGCTGAGCACGGCCGCCTCTTCCGCTTCGTCTTGGGTAAAGGGGGGCGTCTGCAGGTTGTCATTGGTGGCCATGAGCTTTTCCACCCTCTTATCGTAAGCCGCCTTGGACTCCTTGTCGTATCTGTAGTCCGCAATCGCCTGGAGACGGGCCTCTTTTTCCGTGAGGTTCGGGGAACGCTTCATAATCTCTTCCACCCGGGCAAGGTACTCCTCCACAGTCTCGTTGGAGTAGTCCTCAAAGACGTACTGCTCGTTCTCGGTGGGCTTATCTCCCACAAAGAGATCAATACCAGGTATATCCCCCGAATAGCCGCTTCTCAGAATATCGTTGAATTTCTGTGAAAAAGTTCTCACCCATTCGTTTATCTGTGTCATGTAGTAGGGTACGCCCTGGTAGGAAATACTGGCGCCGATGGTAGCATTTTTACCCACCCTGTCATTGGTGACCCTGTTGCTGCTCCCGTCCGGTTTGGCGGCGGACATGGTAAATGTATAGGAATAAACCGGATCTCCATTGTCGTCGTAGCTGACGCTGTATGTCCAGGAATCGTAATAAAATTCCTTGTTTCCCAGGCTGATGACACCGCCGTTCTCGGAGAGATTGCATTTGTTCAGATCCGTCAGGTAATGTCTTCCCACTTCAATTGTAACCTTATCCCTGACTACTCCCTTATCATCTTTTTCGGATGTGACATCCTGAATCTTTCCGGTAAAATATTCGCTGTTATTACCGTCCCGCAAATCCACCAGGCCCTTCAGCGCGCCTCCCATGGAAGCGTTGTAGAGGTTGAATTTGGAGCCGTTCTCCCAACGGACGTCATACAGTCCGTCGATATCCGTGTGGTTTACCTTCTCGTCCGCAGTCCTGGCCACGCACTCCAGACCGTAATAATCGTTTCCGTCTATCAGGGTCTGTCCCCCGGCGATCTTCACTATAAAACGGGTTCCCCCGGTCTCCCGGTCCTCGTTGTTGGTATCGCGCACAAGGGTCTCCTTTGTCTCCACATCCACGATCTCGGACAGCTGGTCGAGAAGGAGGATTCTCCTGTCCCTGAGTTCGTTGGCCTTCATGCTGCCGGACATCTCGATGGTATTAATCTGCTTGTTCAGGGTGGCAATTTCCTTTGCAAGGGAATTGATCTCGTCTATCTTTACCTTGATCTCCTGGTTCACGTCCTTCTGCAGCTTCTGCAGGTTCCCCACCGCACCGTTGAAGTATTCCGCCAGGGAATCGGCAAATCCCACGAACTGCTGCTTGGTGGAGAGATCGTCGGGATTATCCTTCAGGGCCTGGAGGCCTTTGATCATCAGCTGGTCAAATACGGTTTTGAAACCGGCATTCTGACCATTGTCATCAAAGAAGTTCTCGATCTGCGTCATATAGTACTGTTTCTGGTTGTATTCGCCCACTTTCCTGTTGTTGACCCAGAACCTGCTGTCATAGAATTCATTGCGGATCCGCTCAATGGACAGTGTGTCCACACCGGCTCCCGCGCAGCCGTAGGTCTGAAACACCCGCAGGGCATTGGCCGCCTGCTGGTTCACCTGCTGTCTGCTGTAGCCTTCTGTCTGCACATTTGCGATGTTGTTGTTGGTCGTGTTCAGCGCTGCGTTGCTGGCAAGCAGGCCTGTGTATGCTATATTTAATCCGAAAAATTGTGAAGGCATCGGTAGTCCTCCTTATTTTAAGTTCCGCAGCCGCCCTCCTCAGTACCAGGGCCGGGCGGAAGAATTTCTGTCCCAAGCGCAGGGCCAGTAATTCTTCCGGGTACTGCTACGGGCTGCTGCTGTTTTTTAGTTCCGCAGCCGCCCTCCTCAGTACCAGGGCCGGGCGGAAGAATTTCTGTCCCAAGCGCAGGGCCAGTAATTCTTCCGGGTACTGCTACGGGCTGCTGCTGTTTTTTAGTTCCGCAGCCGCCCTCCTCAGTACCAGGGCCGGGTCATTCAGCTGCCGCTTTGGTTTTCATGTTATATATATGCCCGCCCTGCCTTATACGCCAAGCGTACTCAGCAGATGCTCCAGCATCTCGTCGAGCACATTGATGTAACGGCTGGACGCATTGTATGCATTCTGGAACTTGATCATATTGGACAGTTCCTCGTCGGAGGAAACCCCCGCCACCTGCTCTTTTGCGGCATAGATAGAATTCACCGTATCTTCCTGGTTTGCGTAAATAGACCGGAACGCATATCCTGAGTTGGCGATCTGCGCCACCAGGTCGTCGTAATAGTCGATCAGGGAGGCTTTCTTCTTTACATTGGGATTCAAGGAATAGGCTTCCTCCATAAAAGCCGCTTTCAGGCTCTCCGCAGTGGCCTTGTCCTCGGAGCCGTCCGGCAGGCGCAGCCCCAGCATGGAAGGTTTCTGCATCAGCTCATCATCCACCTGAATATTCTGAATGGAATAAAGCGTCTCCCGGGCCTCGCCGGGGATATCGTTGTCCTCCTCGTTATATACCCAGTATTCCATCTCTTTCTGTGTTTTATTACCCTCTGCGTCCGTCACCTCCACGATTCCGGTAACCTTCCGGTACCCTTCCGATGAAACCTTGGCAAACATCTGGATGGGGCTTCCGTCATCCTTGCGCATGTATCCGTCCGGGTCATTCACGCAGTATTTTTCACCTTCCTTGACCAGGACCGTTCCGTCTACCGCGACAATGCCGCCTGCTTCCGCCTGCGTTACCCCTGCGGCGGCGGCCAGGATCTCATTGACCTTGGTGGCCACATTGTGGATCAGCTGGTCGAATTCCGCCTGCACATTCATCAGCACGGACTGGGAGACCTTGTCGTAAGCCTTTGCGTTGGCCACGTCCGTATAATCGGCCCTGTGGTCGCCCCTGGCCAGCAGCATGGCCTTCAGGCCGCCGATGTCCGTATTCAGGTTTGTGGAAATCTCCTTATTTAAATTAAATACTTCCGCGCCGTCAATATTGTACTCCTTCTCCCCATTGGGAAGAATGCGGTAAGAGGCGCTCTGATACCAGAAGGGGGTGTAAAAGCCTGTGGATTCGTCCACATCCAGACCGATTTCGTAGGATCTGTCGCCTTTTACAAAGTCCATTCCCTCCAGCTTCACCCACACGGAGCCATGGATATCCTCCGCGAAATCAATATTCGCCATCTCGGCCAGTTCATCCAGAAGCTGGTCCCTGGCATCCCTCAAGTCATTGGCGCTCTCCACGCCCCCGGCCTCTATGACCCGGATGGACTCGTTCAGGGTGACAATCTTTTTGCCATAATCATTGATGAGATCCACCTGCTCCTTCACCTGGGCGTTCAGGTTGTTCTGATAGGCGCAGAATCCGTCATATACGGCCTGGGCCTTCTGCACAAATTCCGCCGCGCTTTGGACAAACAGCCCCTGGGTCACGGAGCTGGAAGGATCCTTTGCCAGTTCCTGAATAGATGTCCAGAAGTCTGTCAGCGTGGCCTGGAAGGCTTCGCCGTTCATCTCCCCCAACTGACTCTCCACTTCCTCCATCACCTCAGAGGATACCTGATAAAACATACTGCGTCCGGACTCCCGGCGGTATGCCTTGTCAAGAAAATAATCCCTGATATGTTTTACCCTGGAATACGTAACACCCAGTCCTGTCTCCTGATTGCTGATGGACTTGGGGTTAACCGAAAGAGTCATATAACTCTTGGAAGACTGCTGCACCTGCTGTCTCACATAGCCGGTGGTATCAATATTAGAAAGATTATGCGCTGTGGTGTTCAGCGCATTCTGACTGGTCTGTAATCCTGAATTTCCTATATACAAGCTACCCATTAACGGCATAACATTTACCTCTCGTTCTACAAGGATACAGCGCCCGGCGGCTACTGTTTTGCGTCAAAAGTTCCGTTGGGCGTCCCCATCTGGACACCGGAGCTGTACGCGCTTCTGGTGTAATTGGCAGTCTCCGGAGCGGCCTTGGAGGCCTGCAGCAGATTCATCTCAAACTCCACCATTTCCAATGCATTCTCCAATAATTCCCTGTTCTGCTCATTGATCCGCTTCAGTTCGCGGACGCTTCCCTGCAGCCTGTCATGAGCCGCCGCCAACGCTGCCTGCTCCTGGGGCCTGGCGGCCATCATTTCGATCAGATTGGAGAGTTTTAACTTTTCAACATCCCTGTTTAGTACGTTGGCAATGTCCGCAGTCACTTCCGTCCGCCTTTTCTCCAGATGGGTGATCCTGCCTACCGCTTCCTGTTCATCATCCGTGATTCTCTGTAAATCATCCAGATTCGCACTGGCAATAACCTGTGTCTTCTTCTGGGACAAGGTTAAAAGTCCCTCATATGCATCGCATTCCTGACCAAGCACTTCGATCAGGTTCTCCATTAAACTTGCCACGGGACTTCTTACCTCGTTTCCTCATAAGCTTCCATCTCAGCCGCCTTCTGTAGAAGCTTCTCCGCAAAAGATGCCGTCTCAACATGATAGGCGCCGCTCTGAACCTTCGCCTTGATGGGGGCTGTCAGTTCCTCCCTGATATCGGGCGTTCCCGCGAGAGCTGCCTGGGCCGCTCCGATCTCCCTGCCGAAGCTGCTGAACTGCAGCTGGTCCGTACGGGCGGCGCTGCCTGTCTGGCATACTTTATTCACCTTTTTCGCCTGATACAGCTGCTGAACCTGATTGTATGCTTCTATACGCATAGAACCCCCTCCCTTCCTGCATTCTCTGTACAATCAATGCTTATCACTCATTGTCTACATAAATTATCGGCACCAGATTCAAATACTTTAGCCCATATGGAAAATTTCGTATCATAACGCAGCCGTCTACACCTCTCTGTAGGGCATTTTCCCGCAGCTTTTTTTCTCCGTACAGTATCCCTGCACCTGGCATTTGGGTACAAAATAGTGGTCCACCAGATATTTCCACTCCTCGGAATACGCGGACAGGGCGACGCAGATGTCCTCCATCAGCTGCCGGTATTCCCAGTACGCCCGGCTGCAGAGTCTCTGGTGCGACATCTCGATCAGGTTCCGCACATTCCTCTTGTCCACGATCCTGGTGGTCATTCCCAGGGGGAGGAGCATGGCTGCATCCTCCCTGGGGATCCCGTACTCCTCTTCCAGGCGGCTGCACCCGGCGGAAATGGCTGCCATGGTGTCCCTGTACAGCTTCTCCGCCTCCGGATTCCCGGCCACGGAAGGCGGCATTATATAGGAAAAACCGCTGTAGTCGACATACCGGGTGCTCGCCTGAAGCCTGGTGGGAGCCCCTCCGATATGGGTGTACCATTCCCTGATGACCCGGGCAGAATAACCGTCCAGGATCATTTCCACATTGACATATTCCAAAACCCGGTGATGACCGGATTTAATGCAGTCAAGTCCCCTCCTGTAATTCTTTTCTTCCTTCCGGATATCCCCGCCCCAACATACTCCCGCCCGTTCCCCCATCAGGGTAATGGGCTTTTCAGGGGTCTCTTTTAAGATAGTAATCATTCCCGTCCTTCCTCCGCCAGTGCCTGAAGATATCCGAAAACCCTGCTTCTGCGCTGCCTGTCAATTGCCCTGTACTTTTCTATCAGCATGTATTCCTCCGTCCCTTTGCTGAGCACGAAGCAGTCCGGGGTATCGCCCTCTTCCACGCCGCAGAGCAGCTGGTAAGGCGTGACCTGCAGGGCATCGCAGATGGTCATGATCTTGTCTGCCGAAGGATTTGTCTTCTTCCGCTTCCAGTCGCTGATAGTGCTCTGGGATATCCCCGTCTCCTGGGAAAAATGTTTCTGACTGATGTTCTTCTTTTCCAATATCTGAAAAATTCTTTCGCTGATTATCATGGGCAGCCCCTTTCTTTTCCTGCCTGACGGCAGATCTTCCGTTTCCTGTGTCCAACTAATAAAATAACATAGAAACAGGATTTCAGCAAGCACATTCAAAAGCGCTTCTTGAAAAGCTTTCCTCCTCATGATATAATTGCCTTGTTCCCGGCAGGTATATTCTCTCTCTGACGGATCTTCACGTCCCTGTCCACCTTCCAACCCGAAAGGACGAGGTAAAGCAAATGAACGAATTAAAACTGAACAACCGCCGGACCATCCTGGTAGGACTGGCTTTCCTGTCCATCTGCTCTTTCTGGCAGATGTATGACAGCATCGTCCCCCTGGTACTGCGGGAAACCTTCGGCATGGACGAGTCGCTGACCGGCGTCATCATGGCGGCCGACAATATCCTGGCACTGTTCCTGCTTCCCTTCTTCGGCGGGCTTTCGGACAGGACAAGGACGAAGCTGGGGCGCAGGACTCCCTATATCATCGCCGGCACCGCCGGGGCCGTGATCCTGATGAACCTGCTTCCCATTCTGGACAACAGCTATTCCCGGGAGGCCGCTCCCTTTAAACTGGCCGCCTTTATCATTGTACTGGGACTTCTGCTCATCTCCATGGGCACCTACCGCTCTCCCGCCGTGGCCCTGATGCCCGACGTGACCGCCAAGCCCCTGCGAAGCAGGGCAAACGCCATCATCAACCTGATGGGGGCTGTCGGGGGCGTACTGTACCTGGCAGTGGCGGCGGTCCTGTACCCCACTTCCAGGGTGGCAGATCTGGAGCATGTAAATTATCAGCCCCTTTTCCTTGTGGTGTCCGCCATCATGATCATCGCCGTGGCAGTTCTGCTGCTGACCATCCGGGAACCGGAACTGGCTGCCAGGAACCAACAGTTGGAAAAGGAGCATCCGGAGTGGAATCTGGCCCGGGACGACGGCAGCGGCGGCGAGACACTGCCGGCGCCGGTGAAGCGCAGCCTGGGATTCCTGCTGGCTTCCATCGCCTTGTGGTATATCGGCTACAACGGCGTCACCACATGGTTTACCACCTATGTGTCCCAGATCATGGGGGAAGGCCTGGGCGGCGCTTCCACCTGTCTGCTGGTGGCCACCGCGGGAGCCATCCTCTCCTATATCCCCATCGGCATTGCAGCCTCCAGGGCGGGACGTAAGAAGACAATCCAGGCAGGCACCATCCTGCTGACCCTGTGCTTTGCGGCGGGATATCTACTGACTACACTTTTCTCTTCCATCAATGCCGTGATGTATGTGGCTTTTGCCCTTGTGGGACTGGCCTGGGCAGCCATCAATGTCAACTCCCTGCCCATGGTGGTGGAAATGTGCAAAGGCAGCGACGTGGGAAAATTTACCGGCTATTACTATACGGCCTCCATGCTTGCCCAGGTCATCACCCCGGTGCTGGCAGGTTCCCTGATGAAGAGCATCAGCTACCAGATCCTCTTTCCCTATGCCGCTTTCTTTGTGCTGATGAGTTTTGTCACCATGTGTTTTGTGCGCCATGGGGACAGCAGGGCCCAGGCCAAGACAGGACTGGATGCTTTTGAGGATATGGATGACTGAGGCGGCAGACGGCTTTTCTTTCTGCTGACGGGCTGTTGGTGTTTGGGACTGTCCCGGGATACTGCCGCAGCGAAGGGCAACGCTTGGAGGGCTGTTGGATGGAGATCTAACGGTTGGAAGGCTTTCCGGCGGGGCTCTGTCGGGTGGCAGGCTGTCCGGCAGAGT
>CAJTSY010000066.1:0-3979 GCA_910578995.1 uncultured Acetatifactor sp. | reverse complement strand
CAGCGCTCTGTGTCGGTTGGTAGGTTGTCCTGTTGGAGGTGTTTCAGCGAAATCAGATATTGATAGGGAGGTAATTTTATGTTTGCGCTTATTTTGATTGTATGCTTCTTACTCCTTGTTTTCCTCGCCTGGTGTCTGCTTCTGCAGCCCCGCAGGAATCAACCGGGATGGGAAAAAATTGCAGGCTTCCGCTATGCCCACCGGGGGCTCCACAATACCGTGGAAGGAGTTCCGGAAAATTCCCTGGCCGCTTTCCGCAGGGCGGCGGACGCAGGTTTTGGAGCCGAACTGGACGTGCATCTGATGGCGGACGGTTCCCTGGCAGTGGTTCATGACAGCAACCTGCACCGGGTCTGCGGGAAGGATCTGGTGGTGGAATCCATGAAGAAGGAGGACCTGCTGAATTACCCCCTGGAGGGAACCGGGGAAACCGTCCCTCTGCTTGAAGATGTGCTGAAACTGTTCCAGGAAAAGACACCCCTGGTCATAGAACTGAAAGTGGCCGGCGGAAACGCCGTCCCGCTGACAGACAGGGTGATGACGCTGCTGAAGGACTGGAATGGGGTTTACTGTATCGAATCTTTTCATCCTGCCGTACTGCTGCATTTGAAAAAACATTATCCTGCAGTGATCCGGGGGCAGCTGAGCGAGAATTTTCTCCGGGGAAACGACGGCGCCGGTTATTCCTGGCTGACGCGTGCAGTTCTAACCTGGCTGCTGACCACCGCGTTCACCCGCCCGGACTTTATCGCCTACAACCATGTCAGCCGCTCCTGCCCCAGCCTGCGGCTGATGCGGAAACTGTACGGGGTACATGAAGTGGGGTGGACCATCCGGAACAGGGAGGTCATGGAACGGTTAGAGAAGGAGGGCGTGGTTCCGATTTTTGAGAAGTTTGTGCCGTGATAATGTTCATTGACCGGAAGCACATCCGTAACAAAGGGTACCAAAATCACATTTTCTATCATCCCGCAGAAACGAAAAAGGACCCCCAAAACTTAATGGGAGTCCAATACATCTTTTATCCAGTCAATCGCATTCTATCTGTAGTTTATTATTTATGAGTTCTTTATTATATTTCTCGATCCAGAACAACATATCAGCATACATGAGAACATCAAAGTCATTACCGTTCAAATCGTTTAGCGCCAGAGTTTTTATCCGCCCCTGGGCATAAGAATCGTGACCGGGGTTTGTTTCCGGGAAAATGAATGTAGACTGTTTTATCAGTTCATCATAGCATTCCTCTTTCCCTTCACGTTGAAAATCTGACAAAACAAATAGATACATTGCATAGATTGATGCCAGAAAAGCCACCTCGTAATTAGCATACACAACTTTTATCGGCATTTCATCATCAACAGGACTGTAGCTAATCATGCGGACATTCAGGAGTGCTCCTGTAATACACGCACAGATCTTATGACCATCAATTCTATTCTCTTCATCTTTGCCAGTATCAAAGTATCTTTTGCGAACCACCTGTCTTACTGTTTCATATTCGTGATACAGCTTGTCACACATAGCTTCCGAGACATCTGCATGTACCGAATACTTTGTCTGTAAGTCAGGCGTAATTTCCTCAAGAACATCCTGTGCAGCTTTCGCAATACCCTGCTCCCAAATATACTTAAAAGTCTCAAGTTTCATTCAATAATCACCCACACTCAGCTTAAATTTAGAAACAAAGTTTTTATCAGAAAGCCGCTTCATTTTAATCTCAACGCTCTCACTTGTATTCTTTAACTTAAAGCTGTGAAGCATCCTAAATGCGATTTCTCGGTAAACTGTTTCATTTCTATATTCTTTTGTAAATACTTCACAAACTTTACCTAACATAGCAATTCTCCTTTTCAGTATAAAAATCATCTCTTAAGCTTCATAACTGTAAAAAATAAAATAACATAAGCCAAAGATACAGCTGCCATTAGGCATGAAGTAAATAGACAATAAACGCATGCATTAATAATGGCAACCACACCATATGCGACGGTTGCTATAATTGTAAGCGGGATCCATCTCCTAGAGAGTCCGGACCGTTCCTGCTGTTTCCTGCCGTTAACAGAAAAATACTGATACGCCATACATATCACCATAGAAATGTATGTAGAAAAGGTATTGCTGCTAAAAATATCCAACCAGTCTACTATGGTAATTTTGTTTCCTGTTTGAAACATCTTGCCTACGGACAATCCCATACAGGAAAGCCAAAACATGATTGGAATAATTGTTAACCAGTCAGTCTTCTTATTCTTTTTTTCCATTCCATGATTCCCCTTTTTTAAAACCGTGGAAATGATTATATCACAGTTTACAAAAAAAGACAAGCATCGACAGGAAATTTGCTTTTATTAAGAATTTTCAAAAAAAGCACTATTAGCATAAACACCCTGCACTTATTTTATGTAAAACAGCATAAGACTGTTACAATGTATAAAGCCCAAAAGACTGTTTCCCCTTTTCTTCTAAAAAAGGCTTCCAAAGAAAGCTTTGGAAGCCCTGATTATTACTGCGCTTATCAAAAATTACTCGATAATCGTAGCCACACGACCAGAACCTACTGTACGTCCGCCCTCACGGATAGCAAAGGTAAGACCCTGCTCCATAGCAATGGGATGGATCAGCTCGATGGTCATCTCTACGTTGTCGCCAGGCATGCACATCTCAACACCTGCGGGCAGATTGCAGACACCCGTAACGTCGGTCGTTCTGAAGTAGAACTGAGGACGGTAATTGTTGAAGAAAGGTGTATGACGGCCACCTTCATCCTTGGTCAGTACGTATACCTGTGCGGTAAACTTGGTGTGGCAGGTAACGGTGTTGGGCTTTGCAAGAACCTGTCCTCTCTCGATTTCAGTTCTCTGTACGCCACGCAGCAGAGCGCCGATATTGTCGCCGGCCTGAGCGGAATCAAGCATCTTACGGAACATCTCGATACCGGTAACAACGGTGGTCTTCTTCTCAGCCTTGATACCAACGATATCAACAGACTCATTCAGCTTCAGGGTACCACGCTCTACACGGCCGGTAGCAACCGTACCACGTCCGGTAATGGTGAATACGTCCTCTACAGGCATCAGGAAAGGCTTATCTGTGTCACGCTGAGGATCAGGAATATACTCGTCAACGGTCTTCATCAGCTCAAGGATCTTGTCTCCCCACTCTCCGCTGGGATCTTCCAGGGCCTTCAGGGCGGAACCCTTGATGATAGGGCAGTCTGTGAATCCGTACTCTTCCAACTGCTCGTTAACTTCCATCTCAACCAACTCCAGGATGTCGTCGTCAACGTCATCGCTGTCGCACTTGTTCAGGAATACTACGATATAAGGAACGCCTACCTGGCGAGCCAGAAGGATGTGCTCCTTGGTCTGAGCCATAACGCCGTCGGTAGCAGCCACAACCAGGATAGCGCCGTCCATCTGGGCAGCACCGGTGATCATGTTCTTTACATAGTCAGCATGGCCAGGGCAGTCAACGTGTGCATAGTGCCTCTTCTCGGTCTCATACTCTACGTGTGCGGTAGAGATGGTGATTCCACGCTCTCTCTCTTCGGGAGCCTTGTCAATCATATCGAATGCTACTGCTTCGCCGGTTCCCAGTCTCTGGTTCAGAGTCTTGGTGATTGCGGCGGTCAGAGTCGTCTTACCATGGTCAACGTGGCCGATGGTTCCGATGTTACAATGGGGCTTGGTTCTTTCAAATTTAGCTTTTGCCATTATTAAAGTCCTCCTTCAATTAATGAAACTTTTTCTTACATCCTCTTCACCGAAGCGCATTCCGCACACTCGGCGCTTTTACCTCGGCTATCTCTGATTATAGTACTTGGATAATAGGAAACCGAA
This sequence comes from uncultured Acetatifactor sp., assembly GCA_910578995.1. Classification (GTDB taxonomy): domain Bacteria; phylum Bacillota; class Clostridia; order Lachnospirales; family Lachnospiraceae; genus Acetatifactor. The sequence continues at coordinate 137 of CAJTSY010000066.1, read as the reverse complement.
CCTGTCTCCTATTATATTAAATAACCAAAGGTTTTTCAAGCTATTTTTAAATATTATTGACACTTTTTAACAAAATATCGAAATTCTATTTACCCTTTGCGGCAAGAACCTTTTCCGCAGGATAAGGTGAACCTTGC
>CAJTSY010000065.1 GCA_910578995.1 uncultured Acetatifactor sp. | reverse complement strand
CTTCATATCCTCACTTCCTTTGCTTTTTGCAGATAGTATAACAGGCAAATGTCCGAGAATTGTTACAAGGACAAATATATTTATCATTTTACAGCTTTTTTATGTGTACTGCAATTTTATAAAAGAAAGGACAGCAGTATCATCAAATTGCTGTCCTTGCGGTTTATTATAGCTGGTAGTGTATAAGCGTGGGTTCATCATATTTGGTGTGGTATCTTTAACTATGGGAAACTCCGTTTTCCCATTTCGAGACCGCCTGGAAGGAAATGTTCAGGGATTTGGCCAGTTGGCCCTGGGTGAGCCCCAGTTCCCGGCGTCTCTTGCTGATGACTTCTCCTGTTTTCAGATGTTCCATGTCCGTTACTTTCTCCTGTTTCCGGATGTTCCATATGCGCTGTATGCTTTTGTTATCAGGTGTTTCAAATGCGAAACCTGTTCCTGTTATCAGGTGTTCCAAATGCGAAGGCTGCTTTTGTTATCGGGTGTTTCAAATGCAAAGCCTGTTCCTGTTATCGGGTGTTCCAAATGCAAAGGCTACTTTTGCTATCGAGTGTTTCAAATGCAAAGCCTGTTCCTGTTATCAGGTGTTCCATATACGGGGCCTGCTTCTTTTTAGGGGTTGTATATTTGTTGTTTTCTGCTTTGCAGATGGGTAGGCTTGGGGATGTTTCAGGATCCTTGTTGCTTTATTTTAACGGATAGAAACAGGAAGCGCAATAACCGGGAGGGAGAATGCGGGAGAGGAATTCATCTGCCGGTTGAATTCGGAGGGGAGGAAGTCCGCTCGGATCACCTGTTTTACATGTAAAAGCCGGGAAAGAGAGACGTATTGAAAGGAATTGGGGCGGCGTGTTAAATACCGTATTTTCGGTAGAATTCATGCCGTTTTTCCCGGCTTGAGGATACGGCTTCCACATCCTTGTACTTTTTCTCGCTCATGAGGAGCTGAATCAGCCTGGCAAGGCGGTTTTCTCCTTTGACGGCTCCCTGCTCCTCGCCAATTTTTATGCCCCGTTCCTCTCCGCGTGCTTCCAACATATCTATATATTCACACATAATGATTTCCTTTCTTTCTCTTTGCTTTTTCAACAATTCTGCCATCTGATCTGTAAAACGTGTATCCCCGGTGAGGGCCGCCATCATCTCGCAGAGCGCTTCCGCATGGATAATGGGCTGTTCCCGACGGTTTTCAAAACTCCCTTCGTTCAGAAAATCTACCACAAATCCCAGGTCACTGGTGAATCGTCTCCGGACTTCCGGCGGCAGGCTGTGCATATGGTAGACTTCAAGCCTTACATCGTCAACCCGGTCCAAATCTTCCTGGGGGACACCGTCCCTGCGCAGCAGTTCATGGAGGCTTAAGGGAATCCTGGAACCTTTGTGGGTCCAGTCGATCACCATGCCGATTATGGGATAGACCGGCTTTCCGGAATCAAGCTGAGTCCGGTAGGCACCGCCCTGGTAGGAGGCCTTCCGCAGTACCTGCCGTCCTTCCAGGCCGGTTTCGTTTCCGATGAGGTACTGTATTTTGATTTTCCCTTCATTCATTAAATAGGAACTCACGTCGCTGAACTGGCTGCGCAGGCCCTCTTTTCCCGGATAAAAACTTTCCGTGGGGGCAGGGATCAGATCTTCTGCCCGAAGCCGCTGCTGTCCCTCATAGGCCAGGGCATTTTGGCAGTCAGCAAATACATCGCCGTATGCCAGCAGTATCTTTTCCAGAATGTCTTTCTGTGGAATGCCCTTCTTCTGCGGTATGTCCTTTTTCTGCGGAATGTTTCTGTTCTGTAGAATGTCTCTGTTTCGTGAGTTGTTCTTATCCCGTGCCATCTGAATACCTCCCGTCCTTTATTCCGGGAGCTTATACGGAAACTCCCGCCTTTGTTTTTCTGAAATATAAGCAAGAATTTTCCGAATTTCAAGAGATGACTCTTTGACTGTCAGAAACGGTTATTAGAAAATCTGCCTGCCTGTTATCAGCTTATCATAGAATGGAATATTTTTCAATTCTTTTTTGGAGGTCAGGGGTATTTTCGGCGAAATCTCCGGCCTGAAGCTGCCAGGGCCGCCTGTCGCCTTTATCCTCCGGAGGCTCCGGCAGCGAAAATTCCCGGTTCACATTTCGGATGAACCCATATAATTATCCGGTAAAACGGAAATTAAAATAGTACATGTTCATAAATAAATATACAACACTTATATAAAGATAATAAATCAACTGGTATCTGAAAAATTAGTACAAATATATAAAATAAACTAAAAATAAATCAATATGAAACATTAAGTTAATACTTGCACAATATTAAAATCTGTGTTACGATTTTTAAATCGGCGGCACAGATTTTCCGTTGCCGAAATTAAGTTCCCACAGGGCAAGGCAGGGCCGGGGGAAGCAGTCGAGTTACCCCGGTGCCGGGCGTACGGCGCCCACAGGCTTTTACCAAGGTCATGTTGGTGGGCAAATCACCCCGGCATCGGGCGGACGGCACAGTATTGGGAATTGTCGGCAGGTTGCAGCAGGCAGGAAGCGGTTCCTGCAATTTGAAGACAGTTCCTTCCTCCGGATAAAGAGGCAGGCCCCAGGGAAGAGAAAGGAATCGTACAAAATGAACGACACAATGATCAGCAAAAAATACGGCAAGACCTACCACATGCCCCCGGAGGTGACCTTCGACTGGGTGAAGAAGGACACCATAGAGAAGCCCCCCGTCTGGTGCAGCGTGGATCTGCGGGACGGCAACCAGGCTTTGATCGATCCCATGCCATTGGAGGATAAACTGGAGTTTTTCGAATTACTGGTGAAAATCGGCTTCAAGGAGATCGAGGTGGGCTTTCCGGCTTCCTCCGATACGGAGTACAATTTTATCCGCGCCCTCATCGAGCGGAACATGATTCCCGACAATGTCACCATCCAGGTGCTGACCCAGGCCAGGGAGCATATCATCCGCAAGACCTTTGAGGCGGTGGCGGGGGCTCCCCATGCTGTGGTGCATCTCTACAATTCCACCTCCGTGGAGCAGCGGGAACAGGTTTTTAAAAAGGATAAGGACGCCATCAAGCAGCTTGCGGTGGACGGCGCGAAGCTTTTGAAGGAGATGGCGGAGGAAACGGAAGGAAACTTTACTTTTGAATACAGTCCGGAGAGCTTCTCTCAGACCGAGCCGGAGTATGCCCTGGAGGTCTGCAACGCGGTTCTGGACGTATGGCAGCCGGATGCGAACCACAAGGCCATAATCAATTTACCCACCACGGTACAGGTTGCCATGCCCCATGTGTTCGCCTGCCAGGTGGAGTACATGCACAAACATATGAAATACCGTGAAAATGTAATCTTGAGCGTCCACCCCCACAATGACCGTGGATGCGGCGTCAGCGACGCGGAGTTCGGCATCCTGGCCGGTGCGGACCGGGTGGAGGGAACCCTTTTCGGCAATGGGGAACGCACGGGAAATGTGGATCTGGTAACGGTTGCCATCAACATGATGTGCCACGGCGTGGACAGCGGGCTTGATTTTTCCCATATCATGGAGGTGCGGGAGGCATACGAGCGGTTTACAGGCATGAAGGTTCACGAGCGGGTGCCTTACGCAGGGGATCTGGTGTTCACCGCTTTTTCCGGCTCCCATCAGGATGCCATCAGCAAGGGCATGAACTGGCTGAAGGAGGGAAAGAGCGGCAGCCGCTGGGATGTGCCCTATCTGCCCATCGATCCGAAAGACGTAGGGCGGGAGTACGAGTCCGACGTTATCCGCATCAACAGTGTTTCCGGCAAGGGCGGCGTGGCCTTTGTGCTGAAGCAGCAGTTCGGCTTCTCCCTGCCCGCGGCCATGAAGGAGGAAGTGGGGTATCTCGTCAAGGGCGTGTCCGACAGGCGGCACCAGGAACTGCATCCTTCGGAAATTTACCAGATCTTCGAGGAAAATTACATCAACCTGGGAACCGTTTTCCACATTCCGGAATGCCATTTCCGGCAGGAGAAGGGCATCCAGGCGGAGGTGACCATAGAGCAGAACGGGGAAACCAGGGTCATCAGGGCCGGCGGAAACGGGCGCCTGGACGCGGTGAGCAATGCCATCAAGACCTATTTCGGCGTCAGCTATCAGCTGTCCGTGTACGAGGAGCACGCCATTTCCAAGGGCTCCAGTTCCAGGGCGGCGGCCTATGTGGCCATCCTCTGCGGAGGCAAGACCTACTGGGGCGTGGGCGTGGACGAGGATATCATCAAAGCTTCCATTGCGGCCCTGGCATCCGCTGCCAACAAACTGGCGGTGGAGCAGCATATTACGGAGGGCCGGGAAGAGCGGATTGTGGAAATCATCAGCTTTATCAAGAATGACTACATGAACGTAACCCTTGATACGCTGTCAGAGGAGTTCCATCTGTCCAAGCCCTATTTGTCCAAATACATCAAGGAGAAGGCGGGGATGACCTTCCAGGAGACGGTCCGCAAGGAGAGGATGAAGAAGGCCCGGACGCTGCTGCGGGAGACGGATATGACCGTGGAAACCGTGGCCGCGGAGGTGGGATATGAGAATGTAGAGCATTTTAACCGCCTGTTTAAGAAAAATTACGGCCTCACCCCGGTGCAGTACCGGAAGCAGGAGGAATAGATTGAATAGCGGGGCAGGGCCTGCTGCAGGCATACAGCGGAGAAAACCGGGAGACGGTCAGACGGATTATGGCAGCGGAGCTGTATGGGAAGAGCGGGAAGCATCAAACCCAGGCAGGTAAGCAGACGTGATCAGACAGGACGGAGAGAAAAGAAATGGGGAAAGGATAGAATCATGAGAAACAAAATAAGCATAAAAAAATATGCGGCTCTGTTGGCGGCTGCGGCTCTGGGGCTGACAGTAACAGCCTGCAGTGTTCCCGGGGAGGCCGGTACAGCCCGGGACAGCGTGGAAGCGGGCGGCGATTCCGGGGCCGGGACAGAGAGCGAAGCGCAGGAGCTTCCCGCATCACAGGAGTATACCTCCGTGGACGGAACCTATAAGGTGACCTTGTTGGAAGGACTGGAGCAGACGGATATGCAGTTTCAGGTGAATTCCAGTATGATGGCACTGGACGGAGATTCCGGAAGGAAGAGCTTTTCCGTTATTTCCCTGGGGAGTCCCAAGGGAAGCATCCCGGGGAACCCGGCCAGTGTGGAGAGCCTGGAGGATTATGCGGATCATGTGTCGAATCTGGCCCTGGATGGCTCCGGAGTAACCGTGGCCTGGGAAGACGGGGAGGCGGAGACTCCGGAGTGGGCCCTTCGCTGCCTGGTCAGGGAGGGCGTGGCGAAAAGCGGCGCTACCAGGGGGCAGGCTTATGCCTACTATGTTGAGACCGATGAGGGTTATTATTCCGTCATTCTGGTTGGCAGGAACGAGGATGTGGAGGATGCCAGAAAGGTTTTTGCCCTGGAGGTTCTGGAAGGAGCGCTGACAGCCCGGGGAAGCCTGGCGTTTATCAGCGGTATGACGGCGGTTCTGAATACGATGAACGGAGCCAGCGTGGTGGAGACAGTCCGGGCCATGGAAGAAATGGGGGCGGATGAGAGCCAGATGGAAACCATTCGCACCCAGTCCGTCCAGGCATTGTCCGACAGCTGGGGCGTTGAGGACGCAGCAGGTCTGATGGAGCGGGCGGATCGGCTGATCAATGAGGGACACAACCAGGATGCCCTGGAGTTCCTGGGGGAACACGGCGGAATGGAAGCCGCGGACCGGACTGCCCTGGAGGCCGGACTGGAAGGCGAGGACGAGGAGACCCGCAACAGTGTTCTGGCAGCTTACGATGCATGGGCGGCTTATGGGGACGCGGCGATCTCCGCCTGGGATTTGAGCCGGGTGGGGTCCATCATGGGCTATGGATATGCCGCGGGTTACTGCACTTATGAGGAAGCCATGGACAAATCCCTGGAAGCGGCCAGTAAGGCTCAGTCATCCTTTGCTTCCTGGGAGGATTTCAATCGGAGCTACCTCTATGGCTATGCCTATTGGAGGGGCGAATCCCTGGATGACCTGGAAAGCAGCGCCGCAGAGCGGATGGGTATCGTGGAAACCCTGGCTTCCCAGACCAATGGGCCGTTCTCGGTGGACTGGAATATGGAACTGGACAGAGAGTGGTAAAGCCCGGCACTGAGAGGACCTGAACACAGGAAGGACCGGAAGTAAAAAATGATAGATGAGTTAAAAAAGAAATAATGCGGTTTGCGGGCATCAGCCGGAAGAGGCTGGTGCTTTCTTTTTGCAGAAAATAGGGGAAGGCAGCAGGAGTTTTTGAAAAAAGTGAAACTACAGCCTTGACAAAACAAAAAAATAAGTATATATTATTATCAAACCTTATATAAGGATATATAATGAATTGGAAGGAGACATTATGTATACGGCAAAAGATATAGTAGAGGAAATTATGGAGGCAAAGAAGGAGACGGGAGGGATCAGGGAGGTTTATTTTGTGGCCTGCGGAGGTTCACTGGGGGCTTTTTACCCTGCCAAGGTATTTTTGGAGACGGAAGGGGTAAAGCTGAAAACGGGATGGTACAACAGCAATGAGTTTGTACACAACATTCCCAGGAGTTTCGGTAAAAATACAGTCCTGATCCTGGCTTCCCACAAGGGAAATACTCCGGAGACGGTGGAGGCGGCCAGGTTGGGGAAGGAAAGGGGAGCCGCGGTCATTGCCCTCACCTGGGTTCCGGATTCACCGATCACGGAATTCGCTGATTATGTGGTGGAATACAGCTTCGGCGAGGACAAGGACATCGGGCGGGAGAAGACCGTTCAGGGGCTCCTTCTGGCGGTGGAGATTCTGAGGCAGACGGAGGGGTATGAGAACTATGACAAATTCATGGACGGCGTATCCAGGATCGACCTGATTGTAAAGAAGGCCTGTAAGTTGGTGAAAAGGAGGGCGGAAGCCTTTGCGGAGCAGTATAAGGATGACAGCGTGATCTATACCATCGGAAGCGGAGCGGGTTATGGGGCGGCTTATATGGAGTGCATCTGTATTTTTATGGAGATGCAGTGGATCCATTCCAACGCCATCCACGCAGGAGAATATTTCCACGGGCCCTTTGAGATTACGGACAGGGAAGTACCCTTTATCCTGCAGCTTTCGGAAGGGAAGACCCGGGCCCTGGACGAGAGGGCGCTGGCATTTCTGGAGAAATACGGGAAAAGGATTGAAATTCTGGACGCGAAGGAACTGGGGCTGTCCACCATAGACAGCGCCGTGGTGGATTACTTCAACCATTCCCTGTATAACAATGTCTATGCGGTATACAACCAGGCACTGGCGGCAAAGCGGCAGCACCCTCTGACAACACGCAGATATATGTGGAAGGTGAGTTATTGACTTATGGATAAACTATTGGGAATCGGCGACAATGTGGTGGATGTATTCGTGGAACGGGGTAAGATGTACCCGGGCGGGAATGCGCTGAACGTGAGCGTGTATGGGAAAATGTTGGGAGCGGAGACCGGGTATCTGGGATATTTCGGAAACGACAGCTACGGCGCGCTGAACCGGAGGGTCCTGGGGGAGGTGGGCGTAGACTGCTCCAGATGCCGCGTTATGGAAGGCGAGAGCGGATACACCCGGGTGAAGGTGGAAGACGGGGAGCGCGTGATTACCAGTGCAAACCAGGGCGGGGATCTGAAAAGGCAGGGGTGGGAACTGGTCCCGGAGGATCTGGCGTATATATCCGGCTACAAGGTGATATACAGCGGCCTGAACAGCTATATTGAGCCCCGGCTGAGACAGATCAGAAAATATTCCTCCATTCTGGCATACGATTTTTCCAATCGTTTTACGGAGCTGTATCTGAGGGAGATATGTCCGGTCTGCGATGTGGCCTGCATTTCGGCAGGGCACCTGGATCTGGAGGACACCCGGGGAATTTTGCGGAAAATGGAGGATTTCGGAGCGGTTCTGGCAGTTGGCACACGGGGGGAGGAGGGGGCAGTTGTCTGTTGGAAAGGGAGGTTCTATGAGGGGAAGGCAGAATCTGCCGCTGTAAAGGATACCATGGGAGCAGGGGATGCGTATCTGGCCGCGCTGCTGACGGAGCTGTTTTTGAGAGAAGGGCATTTTCCGGAGGATAACCTGGACGGGGCCATACCGGGAGCAATGGCCAGTGCAGCCGCATTTGCGGCTAAGATCTGCGGAATGGAAGGTGCTTTTGGGTACGGTACGCAATTTTGACAATTCCGGAGTAACCGGCTTCCGGAAATACAGGAAGGAACAAAAAGACTAGGAGGTAGACAGATGAAACTGGATTTTTCGGCATTCCCTGTGGTGGATGCGCATGCCCATCCCTTTATGCCGAGCAGGGAGAAAAAGGTGTATGGCAGAAGGTATATTCTCTCTTCTGACCGGTACCGGAAGGTGGAGGATGAAGTGGTATCCAGTACGCTTTCCTACCGCATGATGCTGATGGAGCTGGCGGGGTTCCTGGGCCTGCCGGAGGATGCGCCGGATGGGGAGATTATTGCTGCCAGGAATGAGCTGGCAGGACGGAGTTACCGGGATTATGTGGAAAAGCTGTTTCAGAACGCCAGGATAGAGACCTTTTTGAGCGAAACCGGGTTTCCGGTACAGGGACAGCGGCTGCGGCCGGAGGAGGTGGAGGCCTTTGAGGCGGCTGTGGAAAATATCGACGTAAGGGAAGTGATCCGCCTGGAGATGACCTGTAACCATCTGGTGGAGGATGCGGAGGAGAAACTGGGATTCAGTGAATTCCTGGATCTGTTTGACAGGCATATGAAACAGCGGATCGAAACCGGAAAGGTGGCGGCCTTAAAGACAGTGATCGGTTACTTTACGGGGCTGGAGATACTTGCTCCCACAAAGCAGGAGGCTGAGAGGTCCTTTCTGTCCTTCTATTACGGGACGGACAGGGAGCGGTGGATCCAGAAGCCTTTCAGGGATTACATGGTATATGAATTTGTCAGGCTGTGCAGGCAGTATGATCTGCCGCTGCAGGTTCACACGGGGGCGGGAGATCCGCCGTCCTGCGACCTGAGGCTGATGCGTCCGAGTCTGCTGTATGAATTCATGAACCGCAGCGATACGGGAGAGATTCCTGTGGTCCTGCTCCACGGAGGGTACCCTTTTGTGGAGGAGATGGCATTCATGGTCAACGGATATGCCAACGCCTGGACGGATGTGTCCTCCATGACTGCGGATGACAGCATTGCAGTGGAGAGGGCGCTGCCAATGCTGTTGGAAAAGGTGCCCCTGAGACGCCTGATGTACGGTTCGGACGGCGCGGGGGATGTGGATCCGATCTGGTTTGCGGCAGTGAATTTCAAGAAGGTTCTGGCAAGGGTACTGGAGGGGCTGGTATCCCGGAAGGCGCTGACGGTGTCTTATGCGGAAAAGGCCGCCGTATGGATTCTTTCGGAAAATGCACGGGATCTGTATCATTTGAAATAAGAGTGGCGAAGAGACTGTTAACAGGAGGGATTACTTATGATGTTGAGAAAAAGACTGGGAGTTTTATTATGTACAGCACTAATCGGGGCCGGGATACTAGCCGGCTGCGGCGCAAAGGAAGACGAAGAACCGAAGAAAGTAATACGGGTATACAGTAACCGGACGGAATCCCACGTGGCTTATCAGATACTGCAGGATATCATCGGGCAGTACCAGAGGGAGGTAAATCCAAATTTCAGCGCGGAATTTGAGACAGAGCCAAACCTGGACCAGTATAAAAACAAACTGAAGCTGTATATCGGCGGAGACGAACTGCCGGATCTGTTCCAGATAGACAGAGGCCCTATTGCGGAGGAGCTGACCAAACAGAATAAACTGGTGAACATGGACGAACAGCTGGAAAAGGCGGGTCTGGCGGACAGCCTGAACGCCGGATGCAGGGGCTATGTCCAGAATGATGACGGCAGTCTGTACATCATGCCGGAGGCACGGTACGGCAATACTTTCTTTTACTGGAAGGACCAGTTTGCGGCAGCAGGGATTGAGGAGACACCCAAAACATTCACGGAATTTCTGGAGGTCTGTGAGAAGCTGAAGCAAAACGGCGCCATCCCCCTGGGAGTAACCGGGAAAGCGAGCTGGAACCTGCTTCATGTGATGTACCTGCCCAGCTGGAGCGTGACCGGAAACGACTGGCTGCAGCAGGCAAAGAAGGGTGAGATCCGGTTTGCGGATCAGGAAGTGGTGCAGGACAGCGTGAATTTTCTGTACAAACTGGGTCAGAGCGGGTACTTCCCGGCAGGATTCGGCAACATTGAGTATACGGATATCATGAACGGTTTCCTGAGCGGCCAGTATGCCATGGCATGGTCACAGAGCGTGTACCTGAGCCAGTTTTCGGAGGCCTACGACCAGGGGAAGCTGGGGTTTTTTACCATTCCCGTGAATGATAACAGGCCGGAATACGAACAGAAGGGAACCATGGCGATTCACACAGGTATTTCCTGGGCGCTGAACCAGGAGACCTTTGACGAGGAGATGGAACGCTTTTACCAGTTTCTGTTGAAACACTATGCGGATACCTGTTATAAATATGACACGTTCCCCCAGTTTGACCTGGATCCGCCGAAGGACAAGCCCCAGATCATGCAGGATTACTACGAAATAATGAAGCAGCAGACTATCAGCTGGAGCAACTGGGATGACAACTGTGATCCCATTACCTGCCAGCTTATGGACGACCTGGTGAAACAGCTGGCGCAGGGAATGGTGACGCCGGAGGAGTTCCTGACCCAGATCGACGAGAGTGCAGCTGTAAACGGGGCGGAGTATTTCGGGCAGTAGGGCTGAGAAAGCAGGTGAGGGTATGAGTTCTGTGTTGAAGAACAGGAAGGCGGCGGTTCTGTTCCTGATGCCGGCGTTGATACTGTATACGGCCATTGTCTTTGTTCCCATTCTGTGCTCGCTGTATTACAGCCTGTTTCAGTGGAATGGCCTGAGCGGAATGACGTTTATCGGGATGGATAACTATGTGGAATTATTTACCGGGGATAAGATTGTGTGGCCGGTGCTTCTGCAGACCATTGTGTATACAGCGCTGCAGATTCTGTTCCAGGTGGGCGGGGGGCTGCTGCTTGCGCTGCTGCTGACGCTGTTGGTAAAAAAGAGAGCCTTTTTTCAGACGATTTATTATATACCCGTAGTAATTTCTTCGGTTGCCGTCTGTCAGATTTTTGATAAGCTGTTTTCGGTTACGCCCACAGGACTGGTCAACCACCTGCTTTCTTTTTTCAACGAGGCCCTGGGAATGACGGAGTGGCTGACCACACCGGGGCTGTCCCTGGTGGTGACGGCCTTTGCGGAAGGATATAAGACGATGGGCGTCTACATGGTTACTTTCTTCGCCGCACTTCTTTCCGTGCCGGATGACCTGTCAGAGGCGGCGAAAATGGACGGCGCCGGATGGCTGAAAACGGTATTTTATGTAAAACTGCCCTATATCCGGCCGATTCTTGTGGCGAACATGGTTCTGGTGCTGAACAACGCCCTGCGCTCTTTTGACTTTTCGTTTATGCTGACGGCAGGGGGCCCGGGAACCAGCTCTGAATTGCTGGCTTCCTATATGTACAAGAAGGCATTCGGAAGCATGCAGTACGGATACGGCAGTGCAGTGGCGGTTCTGATTGTGGGTATATGCCTGGTTCTGGCTAAGTTCTGCATGAAACAGTTTGACAAATGAGGCAGGGCGGGAGGAGAATGAGGATGGAAAAGAGAAAAAACATGCATCCGCCAAAGGGACAGGGCGGCAGGAAAAAGCGCTCAGGGCGGCAGCCGGGGACAGTTTTGGTTTATCTTGTGGGCTGCTGTGCGGCTCTGGTTACGGCGTATCCGGTTTTCTATGCGGCGGCATTCGGGCTGAAGGGGGCGGAGGAGGCCCGGACAAGTCCCTCCTATGCCCTGCCCAGGGAAATTGACTGGGGGAATTATCTGTATATCATAAAAGAGTCCGCGTTTCCACGATACTTTGTAAACAGCATGGTCATTACGGGAACAGTGGTAATTCTGGTGCTGGTTCTGGCCTCCATGGCCGCATTCGCACTGGCTAAAATGGAGCTGCGGGGAAAGCGCCGGATTCAGATGTATTTTCTCATGGGGCTGATGATACCGATTCAGGTCTGCCTCCTGCCCCTGTACCAGGTATTTGCCCGGCTGCACCTGACCAACAGCTATTTTGGCGTGATTCTGCCCCAGGCTGCTTTTGGGATTCCGCTGTCCATGTATCTGTTTCTGAACTTTTTCCGCTTTTTTCCGGATGACATTCTGGAGGCCTGTGTGATCGACGGCGCGGGGATCTGCCGTCTGTTTGCGGGGATCGTGCTGCCCATGTCCAGAAACATTATCCTGACACTGGCCATGATGAGGGCGGTGTATTCCTGGAATGATTTCCTGTTTCCCTATACTTTTACCAGGAGCAGGGACCTGCAGACCATCACGCTGGGGCTGCGGGACTTTGTGGGGGCGTATGGATATACGGACTGGGGCAGAACCTTTGCGGCTGTAACCATTACCATTGTGCCCATGATCGCAGTGTATTTTTTCTTGGGGAAATATATGGTGTCCGGGATGGCGGACGGGTCGGTGAAGGGCTGAGTGTGTAAAGAACTTCTAAGCGGCCAAAGTACGCCCGCTAAGAAGTTCTAAGGTACACACGGAAGAATCGCAAGGGAAGCGATTCTTTTTACGGATTGTTGGAAGTGTGAAGAGTGTAACGGATGAGAAAGAGAAGGAGATAAGGATATGCTGAATTTTGAATATGCGCTGCCCACCCGCATCCTGTTTGGAAGGGGGATGGAAAACCGAGTAGGCCAGGAGGTCAAAAAAAGGAACGGAAGCAGGGTGTTGGTACATTACGGCGGGAAGAGCGCCGTGGAATCCGGACTTTTGGACAGGGTCTGCCAGTGCCTGGAAGAGGCGGGCCTGTCCTATGTCCTGGCGGGAGGAGTCCGGCCCAACCCCAGGCTGAGCAGGGTGGAAGAGTGCATTCGCCTGGCGAGGCAGGAAAAAGTCGATTTTATCCTGGCGGTGGGTGGAGGCAGCGTCATAGATTCCGCAAAGGGTATCGGGTATGGGCTTGCAAATGAGGGGGATGTGTGGGAGTTCTACAGCAGGAAACGGATACCGGCAGGCTGCGCTCCCCTGGGCGTCATTCTGACAATTGCCGCCTCCGGAAGCGAGACCAGTGACGGTTCCGTGGTGACCAATGACCGGAGCCGGCTGAAGCGGGACGTGGGAAGCGACTACGCCAGGCCCAAATTCGCCATTTTGAATCCGGAGCTTACCTTTTCACTGCCGGAATACCAGACCAGCTGCGGAACGACGGATATTCTGATGCATGCCATGGAGAGGTACTTTACGACGGTTCACAATGTGGAGCTTGTGGACGGCTTCCTGGAATCCCTGATGAAGACAGTGATGCATAATTTCCGGATCGTTCTGGGGAATCCTGCGGATTATGATGCCAGGGCGGAACTGATGCTGGCGGGCAGCTTCTGCCATAACGGCCTCCTGACCTGCGGCAGGAAGGGGGACTGGGCTTCCCACGCCCTGGAGCATGAGCTTGGCGGGATGTATGATGTGGCACACGGGGCCGGACTGGCGGCGGTCTGGGGAAGCTGGGCGCGGTATGTGTACCGGACGGATGTAATGCGCTTTGCACAGTTTGCCGTAAACGTGATGGGATGCGTGATGGATTTTGGGCAGCCGGAAAAGACTGCCCTGGAGGGAATCGCTGCCATGGAGAGATTTATGGCGTCAACGGGCATGCCGGTCTCCATCCGGGAGCTGGGGTATGAACTGACCGACAGGGATATTGCCAGACTGGCCGACAGCTGCACAGACCACGGGACGAAGACGGTAGGCGCTTTCCGGAAGCTGGGGCGGGAGGACGTGGAGAAGATATACAAAATGGCGGCAGAATGACGAAAAAGGAATTTACGTGTGGAAAAATATGGTATATAATTTAAGAAAAAGAGTCTGGGGAAAAGTACGATGTTAGATGAGCAGAATGTTGTTCCTTTGTATAAACAGCTGATCAGTGAACTGGAGGGAAAAATCGCACAGGGCATTTACCAGCCCGGAGAGCAGCTTATGCCGGAATCGGATATGGCGAAGACCTTCGGCGTAAGCCTGATTACGGTGCGGAAGGCCCTGAAAGAACTGGCGGACAGGGGGCTGATCGAACGGCAGCAGGGAAAAGGCACCTTTGTGGCAAAGAAAAAATATCCCAAGAATCTCTCCCAGGTGATGAATTTTTCTGAGCTGTGCCGGATTTCCAATGTCAGGCCCGGCGGCCGGATGCTGGAGAATACCCTGATCACGCCGGATGACAAACTCGCGGAGAGAATGGGGCTGAAGAGCGGGGAACGGGTGATTTATATCAAGCGTGTCCGCTTTGCGGACAGAGAGCCGGTGGCCATAGAGGAGAATTATTTCCCCCTGCATTATGCGAAGCTTCTGGAGCAGCAGTTTGACGACAACTCACTGTATGAGTACCTGGAGGGGGAATATCATATCAAAATTGCTTACACCAGGAAGAAGATCGAGATCTGCCGCGCCAATAAGCAGGAGGCGGAGTGCCTGAAGGTGCTGAAAAACGAACCGCTGCTGCTGATTACCAGTATGGCTTACACGGAAGGCGGCGAGCTTTGTTACCGGGGGAAGCAGCTGATCGATGGGGAGAGGTTTGCACTGTATGTCTGAGGGGGATGGCGGCTCCGGTATGGTCCTGAAGGCCTGCTGTACACAGCAGGGGTGCTTCGGGACCTTACCGCATTAAGACTGCTGTAGTCCTAAAAATTCGCTGATCTGTTTCTGCATACACATGGAGACATCTTTTCCCCCAAAGTAGTCCAGTGTCCACTCTATGACTTTTTCCACTGCGGTTTCCGCATTCCAACAGGGGTTCCACCCGAAAGTCCGTTTCAGCCTGGAACAGTCCAGTTTCAGAAAATTTGCCTCGTGGGGGCCGCCGTCAAACTGATTCATCCATTTGACGGAACCGCCTGCCATCTGGTTCCATTTCCGGCAGAATAAAGACACCAGATCTCCCGTATTCCAACAGTCTGCCTCATCGGGACCCACGTTGTAGTTCCCCGCATAGCGGATATCCTCATACTGGGCCCTGGCAATCATCAGGTAGGCGGCAACCGGTTCCAGCACATGTTCATAGGGGCGGATTGAAAAAGGATTTCTCACAGGGATATCCTGTCCCTTCTCCACGGCCCGGATGCAGTCGGGAATAATGCGGTCCGCCGAGAAGTCCCCGCCGCCTATCACATTTCCTGCCCGGGCGGTTGATATGGCAACGCTGTCCCCGGAGAAGAAGGAATTTTTATAGCTGGATGTGACCAGTTCTGAACAGGACTTGGAATTGGAATAGGGGTCAAAGCCGTTCAGCTCTTCATTTTCCCGGTATCCCCAGTCCCATTCCCTGTTCAGGTACACTTTGTCTGTAGTCACATTCAGGAATGATTTTACGGAAGGCGTGCAGCGGACACACTCCAGCACATTCACTGTACCCATGACGTTCGTTTCATAGGTATATACCGGGTCTTCGTATGATTCCCTTACAATGGGCTGGGCAGCCATGTGAATGACAATTTCCGGCTGCGTTCTGGCAAAAACATCTTTCATATGTTTTAAATCGCGGACATCTCCTGTCACTGAGTCGATTTTTTCTGCCAGATGGCACAGGTCAAACAGACAGGGATCCGTGGGGGCGTTCAGGGCGTAGCCTGTAACCCGGGCTCCGGCCATTACGAGCATTTGGCACATCCAGGAACCTTTGAAGCCGGTGTGGCCGGTAATAAGTACTTTTTTGTTATGGTAAAATGTGAGATCCATGTGATTCCTCCTGTTATTTGTTTCGCTTCCGTACGCCTCAGTACAAGGTATGTGCAGAAGAATTCCTGTTCCGGATTGTTATTGGCGTGCTCGTTCCTCATACGTTTTTAACGACATCAGACACAGATCCCTTGGCGAGTGGATACTTTTCTCTATATTTACCGGCCATCTTATCCCGATATCCGGGTCGTCAAAACGGATTCCCGTATCATTTTCCTTGTCATAAAATCCGTCGCATTGGTATAAAAGGATTGTCTCGTCCTCTAAAGAGACAAAGCCATGGGCAAATCCCCTGGGAACATATAGAGCCCTGAGATTGTCTTTACTGAGTTCAATGCCGATCCATTTTTTATAAGTTCTGCTGTCCAGTCTTAAATCAACAATTACATCCCAGACCCTGCCTTTCAAGGCACAGACCAGCTTGGCCTGGGGATTGTGCAGTTGAAAGTGCAGACCCCGTATTACATTTTTATCAGATACCGAGGCAAATGTTTCATTTACCTTAAATTCAATCTTGGAATCAGCATAGATATCTTTTTCAAAATACTTTGTGAAGCTGCCGCGGTTGTCACTGGAATGAAAATAATTTATTAAATATGCCCCGTCCAGTTCGAGTTCCTCAAAGCTAAATCCGGCCAATTACGATTCCCCCTTAATCCAGTCTATAGTATTTTTAATTCCCTCGGCAAAGGAGACCAATGGAGTAAATGCTGTATCATTTCTCACCGCATAAATATCAAACTCATTATATGTAAGGGATATTCCGTTATAGGGTATCTCTCCCAGGCCGATCTCGATTCCAGGATCCACCTGGTCTCTCATTTCACATAGAAAATCCTTTAATGGCCTGGGTGAGAGGCTTCCGATATAATAGGCCTTATTGGCAATGCCCTTTTCCCCAATGGCAGTAAAGGCCTTTGCGGCATCGGTGATGTATACAAAGTCGTAAATCTGTTCCCCGGGAGAAAAGGCACAATGATCGCCCGCCAGGAGCTTTCTGATACTTGAATTAATTAACCGGGGACTCCTTTCACCGGGCCCGTAAACATTGGAAATTACGGCCTTGATATAGGCTATTCCCAGTGAATTTGCGATTGTCCTTGCCATGTAGTCTGCGGCCAGTTTTGCGCTGGAATATAATGTATTTATGCCCGGCTTTTCATCTGTTTCCATCAGGGCCCCTATTTCATACTCCATAATGCTGGAGGCAAAGATAAACCGTTTACATTCTAACGCCGCACATGCTTTTACTGTATCGCAGGTGTACTGGATATTGTTCATCTGTACGTCGGCATCGCCCCGCAGCGGACCGGCTGTTCCCACCCATGCCAGGTGGTAAACGGCATCAATGCTGCGGTCCGGAATATATTTTCCGAGATCCTTAAAGCCGGAAAGATCGCAGTATACAATCTTAATGTTTGGAATATCAGAGATTGCCGAGATGTCTTCCTCATTGTTTCTGACCACCGCAATTACGTCGGCTCCCTGCTGTGACAGCTCCCTGCAAAGTGCTGTGCCGATAAAGCCGTTTGCGCCTGTAATGATAACTTTTTTCATTGTCTTTTCACCTGTCAGTTTTACTGATTGCATTATATATGTATTGATTCAAGCAGTATCTTTCCCATATAATCAAGCATTTCATCTGTCATGCCGGGATAAACGCCGATCCAGAACGAATCCTTCATAATCCTGTCTGTATTTTCCAGACCGCCGACTACCCGGTAGCCGCTGCCTGATAACCGCATTTCATCAAAGCAGGGATGCTTAATAAGGTTCCCGGCAAACAGCATTCTGGTCTGGATGCCTTTTTCTTCTACATACTGAACCACCCGGTTACGGCTGGTGCCCTCCCTGCATGTTATGAGAAATCCAAACCAGCTGGGAGTGGAGTTTTCACAGGCCCTGGGCAGAATGAATTTGTCTTCCGTCCCTGTGAGCAAGGCCTTCAGGTATTCGAAATTGTGGCGCCTTCTCTCCACAAAGGAAGGGAATTTTTCCAGCTGTGCACATCCAATGGCGGCCTGCAGGTCCGTTGCTTTTAAATTGTATCCAAAGTGGGAGTATACATATTTGTGGTCATAACCCAACGGAAGTTCACCATACTGTCGGCTGAAACGGTGTCCGCACATATTGTCTTTTCCGGAGGGACACATGCAGTCCCGCCCCCAGTCGCGGAAGGAACGGATGATTTTGTTCAGCAGGGCATTATCAGTATAGACAGCGCCTCCCTCCCCCATTGTCATGTGATGGGGCGGATAGAAGCTGGAGGTGCCGATATCACCCACCGTGCCGGTAAACTTTTCTTTTCCCTCGATCATATATTTGGAACCCAGGGCATCACAGTTATCTTCCACCAGCCATAAGTTGTGTTTATCACAGAATGCCTTTACCTTTTCAAGGTCAAAGGGATTGCCCAATGTGTGGGCTATCATTACTGCCTTTGTTTTACCTGATAACGCCGCCTCCAGCATAGCGGTATCAATGTTGTACTGGGGAATTGTTACATCTACAAATACGGGAACCGCCCCATACTGGATCACCGGGGTTACTGTAGTCGGGAAACCGGCGGCTACCGTGATCACTTCATCTCCCCGCTTTATTCGTCTGTCTCCTAACAGGGGGGATGTCAAAGCCATAAAAGCGGTTAAGTTGGCGGAAGACCCTGAATTGACAAGGCTGCAGAATCTAATGCCAAGATATTCTGCCAGCTTGCTTTCAAACCGTTCCGTGTACCTGCCTGATGTCAGCCAGAATTCAAGGGCGCTGTCCACCAGGTTTACCATTTCGCAGCTGTCATACACACGGCCGGCATAGGGGATTCTGTTTCCGTCTACATATTTCTTGGGGGTGTGGAACCGGTCGGCGTATTCTCTGACCAGTTCCAGAATTTTTTCTTTTGCCTGTTGTTCTGTCTTGTTTTCAAACATTTATATTCCTCCTAGTCCCAGGTTTTCCAGGGCGCATTTCCTGTGTTCCACAGCTCGTCCAGTTTATCTTTTTCTCTTTTGGTATCCATGCACTGCCAGTAACCATCATACTTGAATGCCATCAGCTGTCCGGCTTTAGCGGCTCTCTCGAGCGGTTCCTTTTCAAATATTGTGTCGTCGCCATCTATATAACGAATGATTTCCGGCTGGCATACCATGTAACCTGCATTAATCCGGCTTCCGTCACTGATGCTTTTTTCCCGGAAGGATCTGATTTCACAGTTTTCTCCGATCTCCAGTACGCCAAAACGCTGTTTTACATTGATTGCAGTCAGTGTAACCATTTTGCCGTGCTGTTGGTGAAAACGCAGCAGTTCCGAAATATTTATATCTGAAACCCCGTCGCCGTATGTGAGCATAAAAGTTTCATTTCCTATATATTTCTGGATCCGCTTAATGCGTCCTCCCGTCATTGTGTCAAGTCCGGTATCCACCAGTGTAACTTTCCAGGGCTCCGTTACACTGTTATGTACTGTCATGCTGTTATTGGCCGTAAAATCGAAGGTAACGTCACAATTGTATAGATAATAGTCCGCAAACCATTCCTTGATAATATGCTGCCTGTATCCGCAGCATACAATAAATTCGTTAAACCCATAATGGGAATATTCCTTCATAATATGCCATAAAATGGGCTTGTCCCCAATTTCTATCATGGGCTTTGGTTTTAAATGGCTCTCCTCACTGATTCTTGTGCCATAGCCGCCGGCTAAAATTACCACTTTCATATGTTTTTACCTCACAAGTCTGTGTTTTGTAAGTTTCGATAAATTATCCTATTGTATTGCTTTTCTGTCCTTTTGCGTAAAAATCTGCTATAATGCGTGCAAGCCATTTTGGCCAGATGCTGCAGAGCAGCCCGAATTCCTGCTGCGTGCGCAGGTTGCTTTCTATTGTAAGCGACGTGCCGGAATTTTCATGGATCCTATGACACATCAGCGGTTTCGCGATATAGATAAATTCTCCCTTCATCTTTGCCAGCCTCAGCCATATCTGCCAGTCCGCAACCGCATACCATTCGCGGCAAAAACCCAATTCCTTTACCCTCTGTTTGTTGAAAGTAACGGAAGGGCAGCAGATCGGATTCCCGAGTCCCAGAACCAACTTCCTTATGAAAATGGATTTCCGCAGCAGCCTGCTCTTAAAAGGAAAAAGCATTGTCCTCTTTACTTTCAGTAATGTATTGCTCGCGGCAATTTCACCTTTTCTGTCCTCGGAATAGTCTGTAAATAAAATAATGGGTGAATCCGCTTTCCGGATGGCTTCGGAAACATACTCCAAGTACTCGGGTGCATAATAATCATCCTGATGACACAGGGTTATGAAATCGGCTTTGCCGTTTGCATACGCAAAGTTCAGGTTGTCACTGGCATCCCCGATTCCCGTGTTAACTATCACCGGTATGTGATATTTGTCTGCAATCCCCTTTATATACTGATTAGGGGTTGACGTGGAAATCAGGATTTTGCTTTTCACCGTTTGTTTGACCACAGAACTAACGCATTCCTCCAGGAATGGATTCTCCTGGTATGCACAGATAACAAAAAGGTGATTCATATGATATCCTCCTGTTCGGGTGTCTTTTATTTTTGGTTCAGATTCATTACGATAATGCCTGCAATGATAATCAGTGCACCCGCGATCATGTTGGGTGTCAGCTTTTCCTTTAAAATAAAGCAGGAGACCAAAAGAATCAGGATATTGACAATCCCTCCCAGAATGGGAATAATAATTCCCAGGTCGAACTTGCTTACTACACCCATATACAGGCAAAAACTTATTCCATAACAGAGAATGCCTGCCAGTGTCATTTTGGTGATAGACATATCGAGAAACGGAATCACAAACTCCTGGCCAGAAGCCTGTATGCTGCCCAGTTTAACCAGGGTTAGGCCTGATACGGAGAAGACCACGTATAAGGCGCATAATACAAATCTAAGCATTAGTTTTTCCCCCTGTTTTTATTGATGGTTACTTTCATCTTCAACCTGTTTTCGCCAGATGGCTATTTCCTCGGCCAGTACGCTGATCCGGTACTCAATCTGGGATATTTTGACTGACTGAGTAAAAATTTTCCCCAGCATAATAAAAATTACAATTAAAAAAACCAGATTGGCAGGGGATTCCACCCCTATAAAGTCTGCGGCGGCATAACAGATATTTGGAAAGACACTCATGAGAAGAAGTACCAGTCCCAAAAACATCCAGTATAACGCCCCGTCTATTTTCATCTGCGATTTCCTGATTTTCCTCAGAATATAGGCATTGGACGCCACAGCCATGAAGATTAAAATAACCCTTAACCACACCGACATCT
>CAJTSY010000064.1 GCA_910578995.1 uncultured Acetatifactor sp. | reverse complement strand
ACACTGAGGAATAGCTATGGTAGATTTAATCCTGTTCCCATCCAGCTTTTTCAGCATCACGAAGGTAGACGAGGATTTACAAAAAGAGTATGACGCGGTACAGACCACAGGGTTATTTGACGTAGCTTTGTTCGGGTATGATAAATGGTTCAATGAAGACAAGCTTGCTATAAGTAACGCACCTGATGAAGAGCATACAGCCGTGTACCGTGGATGGATGATGAAGCCGGGTCAGTATGAACGGTTTTACAACCTGTTACTCGATAACAACATCCGGCTGGTAACAGAGCCGGAACAGTACAGGCTGATGCATATCTTCCCGAATGTCTATAATTATGTTAAGGAAGATACGGCAAAAATGGAACTTTATCCGCTGCATACTCAGATAGATGTAGAAAAGCTAAAGAAATCCTTTGACCGATTCATGGTCAAAGATTATGTGAAATCAGTAAAAGGTACAGAATTTCCCGGATCCTTTGACCAGAGCATTACTCAGGAGGAGTTTGACCGGTGGATGGAGGTATTTTATAAATACCGGGGAGACCTTCTGACGGATGGCATCTGCATTAAAGAGTTCCTTAATCTAAAGCGATACGGCGGGAAGACAAATGAATATCGCGTATTTTATATCAATCATGAAACTGCCACGATATGCAGAAATGCAGGTCAGGGAAACTACACACCGGAACCTCCAGGAGAACTGATCGAGAAATACAGGAACCTGGCCAGTCCATACTATACGGTTGACTATGCGGAACTGGAAGATGGTATATGGAGAATAATTGAGGCAGGTGATGGAGGGGTATCCGGTCTGTCAGACAATCAAGACTATGAACATTATTTCAGGGCGTTGTATCAATGTTTCAAATAGTGTTTGCTGATTAAATGATAACAAACCGGAGGAACACACTATAATGGACAATAAAACGATAAAGAAGCCAATCCAAAACTATCTGGAACACCACTGGACCCGAGCCGGCGAAATCATTGACGAATTCAACGAATACGGAGAAGGCCCCGAGGAGGAAGAGGAGCTTGCGCCGATTACCGATATCGGGAATAATTCTTCTGTCCGCTTCCAGGTGTTCGTAAACGTGGTAAAACGGTTTGCGGACAGCGGACAGCGGCATCAATGCTACATAAGTGGTTAAGCCGTAAGTATTTTTAAAATTTTCAATATAAATTTAATTACAGAAAGGATAGTAAAACGCCCATGATGAACCTCCCCCAATTCCTGAAATCCATAGACCAGACCACAGCCGCAATGTCCAGGGAAAATCTGGCGGAATTCATACATGACATCGCCAGGACGTTGCCGGGAAAGGAGCGTGAGGACTTCCTGCTTAGGCTGGACATAATATCTGAAATCAGCACAGAAACAAAAGATCACCCGAAAATTCAGGGAGCAGACCGCAAAGCGACAGATCATAAAGCGGCAAATCATAAAGAAACATCCTGCAAAGAAGACTTCATCCAAAAGCAAAACTCCCTCAAAACGAAGTTGGAGCGCATAGAAAACTGGGAGCTGAGTCTGGAAGGCTGTCTCAACCAGGATTACGATGACTGGTACAACGGAGAAGAGGAAGAATTTCTCTACAGTGATCCCCAGGGCGTGCTGAACATCCTGGAAGAGGCCTGCGGCCTCGTGCATCAGTGCATAGACTGCGAAGAATACGAAGCCGCCTGTGAACTCACGGACATCCTGATAGGACTGGACATCATGGTGGACGGAGAATATCAGGAGTACACGGATCAGCCTATCAATATCAAGGATCTGGAATATTATCACCTGGGGCATGTGAACTATAGAACCCTGGTGATTGACGCGGCACATGCGGCCTATTGCACCGCTCAATTATCGGAAAGGGCCCAGACTCTGTATGACCTCCTTGAAAATTCCGGCAGAAAAGACATTTTTCTGGAAATGATCATGCAGAGCGGCAGAGAACTTCCGGAGGTGGACGCCTTCCTGCCCCTGTGGATAGAATATCTGGGCGGAATGACCACGGCCTACGCCGAAAAGCTGCTGAAGGAAGCACTGGAACTGGCGGGTGACGGAGAACAGCTCCTGGCAAGTGCGCGGAAATACTGTGGGGATCACCCGGAGCTCTATGAGCAGTACCTGTCCGCCGGCATGGGAAAAACGGACGCCCTCTCCCTGTTGGCCGTGGGAACGGAAGCGTTGGAGGCAATCGACAAAAAATTCCGGGTTCGCAGCCGCGTCGCCCTTATGACTGCACGAATTGCCCGGGAGCTGGGCAGGGCGGAGGAAGCGGAACGCTGTCTGTTGGAAGCGCTTCGATCAGATACCAGGGTGGTAAATTATCTGAGATTATTCATGGAATGTAGAGATTTTTCCAAAGTGCGGGAGGAGGCAGGGGAGATTTACCGGGAAGCCTGTTCCCGGCTGAAAGAGGACAGCTATTACAATTTCTCAGCCAGGGACAGCAAAGAAAATCAGCCGAACCTGATAGATGCGTACATGTTGGCCTTTCTGGGAGGTGAATTTGACTATGTCCGGGAAAGCGTCATGAATACGAAAAATGCCCTGGGATGGAGTGCATCCTTCATGAAATGCGGTCTGGCAGCCTTCCTTCTGCTGTTGACGGAGGGTACTGATACGACGGCAGAACTTTCACTGCCTGGCATGAAGCCGTCCAATAGCGGGGCGGCAGCCACCACAACGTTATACGCCATGCCCTGCGGAGCCAGAGAAATGCTCAGGCAGGTAAGGGCGGCAGTAGGCTTCAGCAAGGCGGAATATGAAAGAGGAACTTTAAAAGACATAGCCGAAAGCGACGATGAATGGTTCCGAAAATGCTGGCTGCATTGGAGGAAAACCATTTCCCTCTCCGCAGAGAAGAGGGACGAACTGCTTCAATGGACAGAAATGCTCGTTACCCTGCGGACAAAAGGCATCATGGAGGGAAACCACCGCAAATACTACGGAGAGTGCGCCGCCTATATCGCGGCACTGGGAGAAGCAAAGGAAGCCGGAGGCGAACGGGACGCAAAACAGTCTACGATGGCAAAGTACATGGAAGCTTATTCCCGGCGCAGCTCCTTCCGCGGGGAAATGGAGGCGTTCGGAATGCGGGATCTGCGGAAAAAATAAATTTGCTGATATGAGGAGGGGAACGGGGCTCTTCTGGAGGAGCATCGCAGAAAGCGTACTGCTGTTGGCTCTATTCATAGACGTTCTGGTGATGCTGGGTACGGATAGATATTAGCTTTCCTGTTTGGAACAAAACTGCCAGAGAAACGACACAGGGGAATTTGAATGCCTGCGGGGACAATAGCAGAATACTTTGACCCAGGTATAACCAGAGGGGAGAACAGAAGAGGATATGCCGGATAAATTTGCAGTAATCGACACCGAGACAAACTGGAACGATGAAGTAATGTCCATCGGCATTGTAATTGCTGAGGCAAAAAGAATGAAAAGAATTGATTCCCTGTATTACTCGTCAATAAAACCGCTCTGTACAACAGACTCTTCTGGATTATTGTCGGAAAAAGGGAAAGGTGCAGAAATCGGAAGGTTATTCCGCTGTAATCGTAAACCAGTTGGAGCATCACTGGACCTGGGCGAACCTCACAGGGAGATGTTGGAGGAGCCGTATCGTGATTATTATGAAACGCCGGTAGATAAATTTTTTCATGCATGATATAATGAGGCTGGTGGCAGTCCTGACAGTAGAAGCATGCCTCCATTGTATGCTGTTTTCTGCTTTATGCTGCAGAAACGCCCGCTTGTTATACAGTTTTATTTGGCAAGTGTTTTGAATCGTAAGTATCAATAAAGGAGTATATCAAAATGGAAAAACATGTACAGGAATTTACTATTCATGCATATAAGGGAATTCATGATTTGAGCCTGGAACATTTAAATTTAATAAATATTCTTACTGGCGATAATAATAGCGGGAAAACAAGTGTTTTGGAATTGCTTTCAACACTTGATAATCCTCAAAATACAGGAGCCTGGGTGCTATGTGCCAGAACAGATGGTTTGCGAACCAGAAACAGATTGCATTTTAATGGTTTTTATAATATGTTCCCTATTGAAGATGACCCTTCAATAATATCATATACTTTCATAGATGCTAATAGTAGAACAAATACCATAACGCTTACAGCAGCAATCGAAGAAACTCAAATGTCTGAAAAAGAAATGTATCGCCTCAACAGATTGATCAGAACCGGTTCTGCCAGACAAGATGATGAAATAATAGATGCACTTTGTATGCACTTATATACCTATATTAATGACAGAAAAGTAAACGAAGATACTATCTATGATTTCCAAACCACAATCTCACGTTTTGTTGATAAAAAAGTGCATTTTATCAGAACCATTTATGTTTCTCCTGTAGATCATGCCGGAAGTGCGCTGAATCTGAATCATATTTTGTCTGAACCAGAGCTTTATGAGGAAATGTTAAGTATTCTTCAAACATTTGATGAAAACATCACTAATATTAACGCGCTTAAAAATGATAATAATCCATTTTTTACAGAATATATGGTTTTAACCAGAAATCACACAAAAGCATTACCTTTAACTGCATATGGTGACGGCATGAAAAAAGCAATGCTCTTATTAAGTGCGGTCGTAAGCGCACGTAATGGCATTCTGTTACTTGATGAATTTGAAACAGCCATTCACACGTCTGCAATGGATTCCATTTTTTCCTGGCTGCTTAAAAGTGCAATAAAGTTAAATGTACAAGTATTTTTAACATCTCACAGCAAAGAAGCTATTGAAAAAGTACTGCAATGCAGCACCGAACTGCAGCCTTATATCAATTTGTATACTTTATATAACTTTGAAGGAAAAAATTATGTTCGCAGGATGACCTGTCAGGAGGCAATTAACGCTAATGATAATTTGGGATTGGAGTTAAGATAATGAACAATATTATTTTATGTGAAGGTTCAACCGACTATTTCTTATTGCAATATTATATGCGGGAAGCACATCAATGGATTGATGATAAATCAATCCAAAGCGGTATATTAAAAATGCCCAGGCAAAAGTCCAGAAACTTAATTAAAAAGTATTATTGCAGGACTTCTTTATCTTACCACAATTCCGGCAGCTTGAAAAGAGATTTTTTGACGGCACTTTGACGGCTTTCAACGGCTGTCACTTTTTGATGGATCCAATTGGGTTTGTCAGCCGAAGCGATAGATACCAAAGTCATAGAAATTGAAACCATGGAAAACCGCAAGAAACGATTGCGGTATCTTAAAGGACATGCTAGAATACCTTATGAGAGATTGCATCTTATATATTCTGTCCGATTACAGAATTTGCTCAGGCAATCAGATCATTCCTGATAAGTGTTTTTAGTGATTGATTTGGGCACCATATTTATGCAAATATATATTTGTAAGCTAAAATGATGCTATGGAAGTGATCATTCTTAATACAATTTCAACTGGAAAATGGTTCCGTTCGTGATTAGAAATAACAGAGGTGCATAAATGAAGATTAGAACATTAAAATTAAAAAATTTCATGCTGTTTGAGGAAACTGAAATCGAATGGTCGAAGAACATTAATGTTATCTGTGGGGAGAATAGCACGGGAAAAACTACTTTACTGAAGGTGATGTATTCTATGCTGAAACCCTACAGCAGAGGGCGACAGAGACATGCATCGAAAGAAATAGGCGAACAACATTTTGTGGAAAAGTTGCAGGGAGTTTTCCGGCCGGATGAAATGAAGATCGGCAGGTTGGTAAGCCGAAAACGGGGAAGCAGCAGAACTGATTTTTCAGTTGTTTTGGATAAGGGGCAGAAGATTTCAATTGGTTTTGGAAACCGTCAGGAGAACCATGCCGATGTGGAGATAGAAGGAAAGATTTCATCAGGTGTTTTTGATGCCATTTATATTCCCACGAAGGAAATGATTTCCACGACAGAGCATTTTAGTGCCTTATACGAAGAATACCATATTGATTTTGAAGAGATGTACTATGATCTCGCAAAGTTGTTGGATCGACCGCTTTCGAAAGGTCCCAATACGAATGAGCAGAATGAGGTGCTGAAAAATTTTGAGGAAATCATGAAAGGGCAGATCGTCCAAAAGGATAAAAAATTTTTCTTGAAGGTAAAGGGTGAAGGGGAGTTTGAGATGGGTTTATTGTCAGATGGCTATCGAAAGCTCTCTATGATTATCTATTTGATTTCATCCGGTAGTTTGAATAAGGACACGATTTTGTTTTGGGATGAACCGGAGACAAATATGAATCCGAAAATGGTGAGACCAATTGTACAGGCTTTCGTGGCCCTGGCAAGGATGGGTGTTCAGATTTTTGTGACTACACATGACTATTTTGTTCAACAGGAATTTAATATGCTGAAGGTTTATCCGGAATTATGCCCGGACAATTTGGATATCCGTTTTTTGTCTTTGTATCGGGAAAGTGAGTCACAGGAAGTGAAAATTGAGATGAGACACAGTGCGTCAGATTTAAGTAATAATGCTATCATGCAGGAATTTGACGCTATGTATGAAAGGGAACAGAGGATTATTTATGGTAATTGAGGAAAGTAATATGCAGTTTGAGTTTCCGGATAGTCGTACGACAGTGAAGTTTGACGAAGAATTATTTTACAGGAATAGCTTCAATAAATTTCCGGAATCAAAAGGAGTAGATTTTATCACAGATGGAAAGGATTTGATTGCCTTTATAGAGGTGAAGAACTGTCGTGGATACGAGGGGGATAACAGGTGGCGTATTGCCCCGAATAATCAAAAGCGAAGTACTACGCATGTTTCTTATGAGGTGAATCAAAGGAATAGTCTTGATATAGAAGTTGCACAAAAGGTGGCAATGACACTTGCAGCCCTATGTGGTGCACATTCTTTTGGAGATAGAAAAGATTCCCTGGGAAAATTAGGACAGATGGCGGCAGCGCTTTCGGAAGATAAATTTTCTCAAACAATGAAAAAGAAGTTAACTATTTTAGTTTTAGAGGGAGATTTCGGAACACATACCAGACCGAAAACAGCTATTATGTCAGAATTGCAGCGAAATATTATGGCAAAAATGCAGTGGTTGGATTGTAAGGTTTCAGTAGTCGATTCTGCTACATATTCTGAGAAAGTATTTAAAATTAACATTTAATCAGAGAAGCAATGTCTTAAAAGTGTCCGACATGGATTTTATGATCCCCCAGGGAGAGCATGCGGCTTATATTGAGCACTTCGGCATTACGGAGGACGGGAGGAATTTCCTGTACGATGAGGAAGAACTTGCGGCATATAAGAAGGCCCTCAATGATAAATGCATATTACCAACGAAGGCCTCCACTATAAGGAACACATGCCCCGGTATTTCCTAAATCCGGTCATCCTTATACACCACATCCGAGAGCGGAAGCTTGTATTTCTGCTTATACTGGTACATTTTCGCATCCGTATCGCTGATATGTTCTGCCAGGGGTTTTGTGGAACGAGCGGGGACAAGGGTTGTGGCGTAGCTGAAGCACTTGGGATGTCCGCTGCGCTTGTCCGCCAGCAGTGTCTGCCGTAGGTTTTCCAGTTTTTCGTCCTGTTCCCCGGGGGTGAGGCCGGTCTGGAGCAGGAAAAACTCATCGCCGCCCACCCGGCATACCTCGCCGCCCAGAGTCTGCAGGGCATTGGACACTTCGATCAGATAGCCGTCGCCTTCCTCATGTCCGAAGGTATCATTACAGTATTTCAGGTAATCCACGTCGATGAAAGAAAGCAGGAAGGCAGTTCCCTCCCGCAGCCACTGTTCCATCCTTTCTGTGGCATACCGCCGGTTGTTTAAGTTGGTCAGGGGATCCACATAGGCAAAGCGGTAAAGCAGATTCTGCCGTCTCTGCCGGTCTGTCTCGTCCGTTACGATGTGGACGATTGCCTGCTTTTTGGTATCCTGGGAGTTCGCGGCATTCGAATGGAACCAGGGGATGAGAAAGGATTCCACCTGGTAAAACATATCGATGCCGTCCGAATCTGTCAATGCCATATTCCATCTCAGGGAGTCCGGATTGCGCTCAGAGGGCTTCCGTCCTTCTGCATCCTGCCCCGTGAGCTGTCCGGAGAGTTCCTGGTCGGCCGTATCCTGCCCTGTGTGCTGTCCGGGGAGTCCCTGGTCGGCGGTATCCTGCCCATTTGGCTGTCCTGAGGGATCCGTATTTTGTTTTTCCCTGTGCTGGTCTATCTGCTGATGGATTTCCGGCTGTTTGCCAAGCAGCATCCGGGTCAGCTGGGCGGCAGTTTGCGCATGCGCGTTCTGGAAATAGCGCGCAGGCTGGTTCGTGTGCACCATCTGCCCGGTATCGGCGGAATATACGAAAATCATATTATGTGTGTAATCGGTCAGGGCATTCACCAGGTTCAGGTTGCTGCGCAGCTCCTGGTTGCTCTGTTCCAGGGCCCAGCTGATTTCATCCATGGCCTGGATATTATCCATGAGAACCTGATTCTCCATTTCCACGGCTTCTGTCTGCTGCTGCAGTGCAATCGTCAGCTTATGAATCTTGTCAGCCAGAAGAACCACCTTTGCCCCCAGTTCCCGGAAAGCGGGTGACAAATCCGCAGAAGGGAGAGGGGCCGTTGTTTTCTGTTCGAGAATTCCCTGTATATAGTTTATTAAAAGATTCAGTGAATGTTCCATTTAACCTCCCCTTATCCGGACATTCGGGAACCGGGATTTTGCCGGAATGCGCAGGATCTCGCTGTCCCCGTCTTTTCCATTATACAGTAACTGTGTTTAAAAGGAAAGTTTTTTCTTTGCGCAGCTGCGGAATCAAATTACCTTCCACAGCCGCCTGTGTTATACTCGAAGTGGCGGAACCGGAGGAATATGAAATCCGGCTGCGGCTCCGGAGGATCTGACGGCTACAATTCTGCAGTTCGTTATTGGAATGACAAGGAGATCATCCTGACCAGGCAGGGAACAAAGGAGGAGAAAAAGCCGGAACAGGCTGTCTGCGGCGGGACGGGGAGGCCGGACCGGAGCGATACCGTCAGCTCAGAGATATGGTGAAAGAAGAGAAGGCGGAAATAGGAAAGTTGTTACTGGGTGACAAGACAAAAAGCCATTACAATTATGTGAAAAAAGTATAACTGGGCGGGAAAGGCTTAATGCCGCCCCGCCAGAAGCCATGCCATGATATGGACTGCCTGCTGGAATCCGCCCTGCCGGATCATTTCTTCAATGTCCGCGGCGGAATAAGGGCGGACATTCAGAAACTCCGTCTCGTCCAGATTCTGCGTACCCTCCCGGCGGCAGTCCTGCGCTCGGAAAATGTGGGCGTAATTGTCCGCAAGGGTTGCATTGGCAGGGACGGTCAGCAGGTGCGTCCACTTTCCGGACACATACCCGGTCTCTTCCAGCAGTTCCCTTTTGGCGGCATCCAGGGCATCCTCGGCTGCCGACTGGTCACGTCCCCTGCGGTATTCCCTGCCGTCTGTCCTTTCGATGCCCCCTGCGGGAAACTCGGTGGTAACTTCCCGGATTCCCTGGCGGAACTGCCGGACGCAGAGATAGTTTCCTTCTTCGTCCGAGGCCACGATTACTACATAATCCCTGCGGCTGTAGCTGTAATAGGGCTCGAACACGCTCCCGTCCGGGAAGCGGTAGATAGACCGGCGGAAATCGATCCACTCGTCCTGCACGATGTGTTCCGTGCTGACTTCCTCCCAGGCCAGGTTTTCCGCGTCTGTTACGGGATTTACCGGAAATGCCGTATCTGTCCCCTCCGCGGCATCACAGGCCGGATGCTGGGGAATGACTGTTTTTTTCTGACTGTTGTCTGAATTATGATCCATGTTCGTATCCTTTCCCAAGGTGTTTTTTGCGTAATCATTATATCATGCATTCCCTGTTTGGGAAATCTTTTTTGTTGCAATTCTGGAAGTTTCGTGTTAATCTGATTCAAACTTCCTGACAGTGTGCCCGCAAAGGGAATCTGCAGATGTCCGCTCTCAAACTTACCTTGACGGGAGACGGCATTCTCCGGAGGGTGGAAGGAAGGGAAATCGAGGATCATATGATAAGAGTAGCGGCCTGTGACGACGACGAAAGGACTCTGGGGGAGACCCTGGAACTGCTGAAACAGTACCGCGGGACTGTTCTTTCCGTGGATGGCTATACAAGCGGGGAGGCTCTCCTGGCAGCGGGAAAAAAATACGACATCCTGGTGCTGGACATTGACATGAAGGGGATGGACGGCATAGAGACGGCCCGGCGCATCCGTGAGGCGGACAGGGAGGTCAAGCTGATTTATGTCACCAATTACAGTGACTATACCATCTTCGCCTTTGGGGTGCATGCTTTTGCCTATCTGCTGAAACCATTAAGGGCGGAGGAACTGTACGCGCAGCTGGACGAAGTGCTTGCTTACGGGCTGTCCGGACCGGACCCGGAACTGGAATTCCAGGCGAGGGAGGGGATTGTGCGCATTGTGCCATCCCGGATTCTGTGTTTTGAATACCTGGGACGCCAGGTGGTGATGTATACCACGGACCGGATATGGCATCTGAAGCGGCAGATTACGGAGCTGGCCCGGGAGATGGAGGATTACGGTTTTGCCATGCCCCATAAGAGCTTTGTGGTAAACCTGTATGCGGTACAGCGCATCCACGGATATGAAATTACGCTTACGGATGGAAGGACAGTTCCGCTCTCCCAGAAGAAGTCTGCCCTGTTCCGCAGGGCATTGAATGAATACCTGGCACAGGAAAGGGGGCGGGCTGCATGGAATTCCTGATTTACATGGTCGTGCCCTGTGTGGGCAGCGTGCTCCTCATCGGGGGGATGTTTTATGCGGCATACCGAATATCGGGTTATGCCCTCCGGCCCGGTTATGGGGGAGCGCATGGATGGAAAGGCGCGCCGTCCCGGCGGGCGCTGGCAGTCATAGGGATATACATCCCTGTGTCAGTGGCATTTTCCCTGCTGGGGAACACCTGGGTGAACCTGGCCTTATTATTCCTTTTCTCCCCGGCGGCCTGCCTGGCTTTTGATACGCCCAAAAGTTACATGCTCTATTATTTTATCCTGTCCGCGGCAGTATGGCTGACGGATGTGGCGGGGGTTATGGGGGTTCAGCTCGGGATTTTGACAGGTTTTTTCTATCTGAATTCCCCGGGGCTGCAGTATATCCTGATGGTGGCGGTGACCAGAATGGCGGAGTTCATGGCGATTCTGCTGGTGGTTCTGGCGGCGGGGCGGAAGGCCGGGAGGCATATCACGGTGCGGCAGGTGTTTGTTTCCGTCCTGCTGCCCCTGTACTCCGTGTTCAACATATACTGTCTGCTGTACCTGATGCAGATATTCTTTACCGGGGAAATGCTGCTGCTGTTCGGGGTGAACCTGTTGCTGCTGATCGGGCTGAATATTTATTTCTGTGTTCTGGTGGATGTGATGAGCGAGAACCACAGGCTGGAGAACGAGCGCAACCTCTACCGCACCCAGGCCCGGATGCAGCATCAGTATTACCGGCAGGAAGAGGAGAAGTATGAGGCTTCCCGGAAGGTGATTCATGACATCCGCAACCATATCCAGGCCATGGAGGCGCTGTACGGCAGGGAAGATGCCCCCAGAGCGGAAAAATATGCGGGGGATATCCATCAGATACTGAATCAAATTCAGCAGAAATACTATACATCGGAAAAACTGCTGAATATCATTCTCAACGACAAGGCCGGGATGATGCGGCGCCTGGGGGTCAGGGAGGATATGAAAGTGGGGGAGCTGTCCCTTGACTTCATGAAGGAGACGGATGTCACTGCGCTTTTTGCCAATCTCCTGGACAATGCGGCGGCGGCAGCAGGGGAGAGCAGGGAAGGTTTTGTGCGGCTGCGCGTGAACCGGATGCGGGAATTTTTGTCCATCACGGTGGAGAACAGCTGCGATACGGAGCCGGTAAAGGCGGCGGATACATTTCTTTCCCGCCGGGCCGGACATTCGGGATTGGGGCTGAAAATCATCCGCCAGACCGTGGAGCGGTACGGGGGCGATATACGGATGGACTGGAAGGACGGGGTGTTCACGGTGAGGGTGATGCTGGCGGCGGAGGTTCCGGCTTAGCTTCCGGCCGAGGGATAAACAGGGCTGTATTTCAGGAGCAATATGCCATACCTTAGGTACGGTGTATTGCTTTTTTGATAGTGGGAGTTTAAAATACGTGGTAAGGCGGGGCGTTGGAGGAAACGTCCGAAAAGAAACCGCGGAGCGCCCGGCCGGAGCAGGCCAGGATGGGAAAGAGGAGGTGGTAAAATGCTGTTTGTAAGTCTGATTATCGGAATTGCGGTATGCTATGTCCTGCCGACCGCAGGCGTGCTGATCCTGGCGCGGGGGAGGAAGGGGACATGGAAGGCTTTCGCTATGGGAGCGGCCGCGTTTGTGGTAAGCCAGGTGCTGGTCCGGATTCCTATTTTACAGATGGTGCTTCCCGGTTTCGGATGGTTTGCGGTGATGCAGCTGTATCCGTGGAGATACGGCCTGTTCCTGGGACTGACGGCGGGGATTGCGGAGGAGACGGGCCGGTGGATTGCCGTCAGATGCTTCCTGAAGGGGAAGGACACCATGGAGCATGGCCTGGCCTTCGGCCTGGGGCACGGCGGTATCGAGGCCATGCTGTTGGTGGGACCCAATATGGTCGCCGGTTTGGTAATGGTCCTGGTCGGACAGGAGTCCCTGTTTCCGCCGGATGGCCTGGGTGTTCTCGTGGCAGGGCTGGAAAGGGTTTTCGCCATGGCATTTCATGTGGGTGCGTCGCTGCTTGTCATGTACGGTGTACGGCAGAAAAAGGCGCTGCGCTATTGGAGTCTGGCAGTGGCGCTGCATACGGTGTTGGATGCGGCGGTGGTGATTCTGCCCGGGGTATTCGGGGCAGGTGTCCTGGGCATGGAAATCTGGGCTGCGGCAGGAGCGGCCGTGACGCTGGCCCTGGGAATTCTGTGTTACCGCAGACAGGCGGGCTGACAGTGTCCGGCAGTGGGAAAACATGCTGTTTATACGTATTCAAGTGATAACAGAGTAACGGGAGGAGAATCATGGAAAAAAATAACGGGAATCAGGTTTTGAAGTTGACTAAAAACATCTGTACAGTATTGGCAGCGGTTCTGGCGGCATTATGCCTCACCGCCTGCGGGAGCGCGCAGCTGGCGGAAGACTTCGACGAGGACACAGTGAAGGAGATGGGGCAGAAGGCAGTGGACTGCCTTATTGCCGGGGAATATGAGGAGTGTGTGGCAATGATGGACGCCACAATGCAGGCTGCGGTGTCCGCGGAGGTTCTGGCCTCAAACGTGGAAGCGGTGAAGGAGAAAAACGGCGCATTCCGGGAATATAAGAGTACTGCCGTGGTGGGGCAGAAGGATGCGGAGGGGGAGGACTGCGCCGTGGCTGTCATTGTGGCGGATTTTGAAAACGGTAAGGTGACCTGCACCGTGAGTTTTAACAAGGGAATGGAGGTCATAGGGTTGTGGATGAAGTAGGGGCATTCCGCCCGGTGCGGGCAGAATGACGGGTCTACTCTTCCAGAAGCCGGAGCTTGCAGTCCAGGCCGAACAGCGAAAATAGATTCCTTTCCGGGACAGGCTCCCCGGCTCCCTTCAGAGGGAACTCATCATGCATATCTTACTATTTTCTTCAGGGGATGACAAGCGCCCCTGTTTTTTTACTTGATATTATTTCCCCTCCTGCTATAATGGTACTTGTCTTTTTAAATCTATCATGGCGGTACTGAATGATGCTGAAACAGATTCTGATTATTGAGGATGATATACACATTGGAAATGTGCTTGAGGAAGCGCTGACCAAAGAGGGATATGGCATTTCCCGGGCGTATTCAGGAACAGAGGCCCTGTATGTGCTGTCCGATGCGAAGCCGGATCTCATACTGCTGGATCTGATGCTGCCGGGGCTGAACGGAGAGGAAGTTCTGCCGCAGATAACGGAAAAAGAGCATTCCAAGGGAATCCCCGTTATTGTCGTAAGCGCCAAAGCTGATATAGACAGAAAGGTGGAACTGCTGCTCGGCGGTGCGGCAGACTATGTGACGAAGCCTTTTTCCATGAAAGAACTTCTGGCCAGGATTTCCGTACAGCTCCGCAAGCCTGCCGGTATATCTGCCGGTACCTGTCTTAAATATGAGGATATTACGCTTGATACGGATACGCACACGGTCAGCGCCGGCGGCACGCAGATCAGGCTGACCAGGACTGAGTACGCCATTTTAAAGCTGCTCATGGGCAACCCGGCTCAGGTGGTGACGAAATCTCTGCTGTTGGAACGCATCAGCGAAGATACGCCGGACTGCACAGACAGTTCCCTGAAAATGCATGTCAGCAACCTGCGGAAAAAACTCCGTGAGGGGACAGGAAAAGACTACATCGAAGTAGTCTGGGGTATCGGCTTTAAGATGCGGAAGGAATAAATCTTTACGTTTTCTTTACTGTTTTCTTTACCGTTTTCTTTACGGTTCGGGGATAAAATGTCAGCATAACGCAAAAGCCATCGCGCAGCGATTAAGTTAGGAGGTTATGAGAATGGAATATGTTCTACAGACAAACGCTTTAACCAAGAAATACAAGGATTTCAAAGCGTTGAGCGAGCTGACCATGAATGTTCCCAAAGGCGCAATCTATGGATTTGTGGGAAAGAACGGCGCAGGCAAGACCACGCTGATCCGGCTGGTCTGCGGGCTGCAGTCGCCTACATCCGGCGGCTACACGCTGTACGGCAGGAAAAATGACGACAGGGAAATCTCAAAATCCCGGAGAAGGATGGGGGCCGTGGTGGAAACGCCTTCCATCTACCTTGACATGACGGCGGAGGATAACCTGAAGCAGCAGTACCGCATCCTGGGGCTTCCGTCCTACGACGGGATAAGGGACATCCTGAAACTGGTAGGGCTTGGAGACACCGGGAAAAAGAAAGCGAAACATTTTTCCCTGGGGATGCGCCAGCGTCTGGGGATTGCGGTGGCCCTTGCGGGCTCTCCGGATTTTCTGGTGTTGGATGAGCCGGTAAACGGGCTGGATCCCCAGGGAATCATCGAGATCCGGGAGCTGATTTTAAAGCTGAACCGGGAGCAGCAGATTACTTTTCTGATTTCAAGCCACATCCTGGACGAGCTGTCGAAGCTTGCAACCCATTACGGCTTCATCGACGGGGGGCGGATGGTGAAGGAAATCAGCGCGGCAGACCTGGATAACGCCTGCCGGAAGTGCATCCGGCTTGAGGTGACCAGTGTGCAGGCGCTGGCCTGTGTGCTGGATGGGATGAAGGTGGAGTACAATATTATTTCCGACAGGGCGGCGGATGTGTACGCAAAGGTCAATGTATCCAAACTGACGCTTGCACTGGCGAAAGAAAACTGTGAAGTGATTTCCATGCAGGAGCGGGACGAAAGCCTGGAGAGTTATTATGTGAGCCTGGTCGCGTCCGGCCGCGGCGGCAGTCCGCATCAGAATGCATGACGCTGTTTGAACTGTATATTGAATTACAGAGGGTACATTCTCCGCTGCCTGCGGCATGGCAAATGAAGACCGGACGTAGTGAGGCATGGCCGATGATACATTGCAGCCTGCCGGTGGAAGCGTTTCGTCTGGGGAATGGAACCGGAATAGGAGAGAAGAAAATGAGCAAACTTTTATCTGCAAATTTTTTGCGTCTGATAAAGAATAAAGTATTTTGGGGCGGCCTGATCCTGATGGCGGCCTGGGGGATATTTGTGCCTGTGAAAATGCATATGGATGCCGTACAGTCAGGATACACAAACAATATAGAGAACGCCTTTTTCGGCTGCGCTATCTTCGTGGGCATTGTCATGGCAGTATTCTGCAGTATGTTCATCGGCACGGAATACAATGACGGAACCATCCGGAACAAGATCATCGTAGGCGGGAAGCGGTGGGCGATCTATCTGGCAAATATGGCTGTGTCCTGTGTGGTGGGAGTTGTTCTGTGCGTGGCATACATGATTCCCTACCTTTTCGTGGGGATGCCGCTGCTGGGGGCCTTTACCGCCCCGGGGGAGATGGTTCTGCTGACGATGCTGACGGTGCTGTTGTTTGCGGTGGCTTTATCTGCCGTTTTCACCTGCATCGCCATGGTGTGCCAGAATAAAGCCGCCACAGCCGTGATCTGCATATTGCTGGCCTTTGGCTTCCTGATGACGGCAATGGTGCTGAACGAGATGTTGGATGCGCCGGAGACAATTAAGGAGTATTCCTTGGAGGATGATGGCAGCATGTCCTCTTTCGAGGAGCCTAACCCCAAATATCTGACGGGGACTAATCGGGAGATTGTCCAGACCCTCTATGACATCAATCCCGGCGGGCAGGCCATCCAGTGCGCCGCCATGACAGCTGTCAACCCGCTAAGACTTCCACTTTATTCCCTTGGAATCATCCTGCTGGCCACAGGGGCAGGCATCGTCCTGTTCCGAGACAGAGATTTGAAGTAAGGAGTTTATCATGATGATATGGTTATGGGCCTTCATCGGCGTTCTTGTCCTGCTTATCCTTGCCCTGCTTATTAAAATCCATATGCTGCATAAGGAGGCAAAGGAGATTGCGGATGCCTTTGCCGACAGGCTCATGACCGATACCAACACGCTGATCGACATTTCCGGCAGGGACAGGCATATGCGCCGCCTGGCGGATGCCGTCAATGTACAGCTCCGCCGGATCCGGGCCGAACATCACAGGTTCCGCCAGGGAGACGCGGAGCTGAAGGGCGCTGTCACGAATATTTCCCATGATCTGAGGACGCCGCTGACCGCCATCTGCGGATATCTTGACCTGCTTGAAAAAGAGGAAAAATCAGAAGTAGCAGAACGCTATATCGATATCATCAAAAACCGCTCCGAGATGTTGGTACAGCTGACAGAGGAGCTTTTCGGCTATTCCGTCATTCTTTCCAGGGAAAACGATATGCCCAGGGAGCCTGTGGTCGTCAACCATGTGCTGGAAGAAAGCATAGCGGCATTTTACACTGCCTTAAAGGAATATGGTATTACTCCTGTGATACAGATGCCCGAGGAGAAGGTGGTCAGGATGCTGGACAAATCCGCCCTGTCCCGGGTATTCTCAAACCTGCTGAACAATGCCATAAAGTACAGCGCTGGGGATCTGGAGATTACCCTGCATGCGACAGGGGAAATTAGTTTCTCCAATACGGCCCCGGGGCTGGACGAAATACAGGTGGGCAGGCTGTTTGACCGCTTTTTTACCGTTGAATCCGCCAGAAAATCCACAGGTCTGGGTCTGGCCATCGCCAGGAGCCTGGTGGAACAGATGGGGGGAAGCATAACGGCCCAGTACCGGGACGACAGGCTGTGTATCTGCATTTTCTTCCGGTAGTCGGCCGGCGGCCCCTCCTCCGTGCAGCCCGGATCTGAAGGGCTTTCATTTTAGTCTTGAGGACTGTTGCCGGATGTGTTATAGTAGATACAGGGAAAACTATTCACACAAAGGCTTCCAAGCAGCCGGGAAGAGGAGAGGTAGAATATGGAGAAAATACTGATTGTTGACGACAGCCGCCTGCAGGCTGCCCAGCTGAAGGCCATTTTGGAGGATGAATATGACATTACCATTGCGTCGACGGCGGAGGACGGTCTTCATCTTGCGAATGTGGGGAATTTTTCTTTGATTCTGCTGGATGTGGTCATGCCCGGGATGGATGGTTTTACGCTGCTGAAATTGCTTCAGGAGGAAGTCGTTGTCCAGAGCATTCCCGTGATTCTGATTACCAGTCTTACGGATGAGGAGAGCGAACAGCGGGGGCTTACGCTGGGGGCGGTGGATTACATAACCAAGCCTTTCCGGCCCGGAATTGTAAAAGCGAGGGTCAACACGCATATCAAGCTCTATAATTACCGGAAACAGGTAGAGTACCAGTCCAGGACGGACCAGCTCACCGGTATTGCCAACAGGTGGCAGCATGACCGTTACAGCCTTATCCGGTGGAAGGAGGCCGTCCGCCTGCAGGTCCCGTTCTCCGTATGCATGTTTGACATTGACCATTTCAAGGCGTTCAACGACACCTTTGGGCATCCGGCGGGAGACAGGGTTATAGCCACCGTGGCGAAAATAATCTCGTCCCACCTGCAGCGGACGACGGATTTTGTGGCCCGTTACGGGGGCGAGGAATTTGTGGCGTTTCTGGTGGGAGACAGCATGGAGAAAGCGTTTGCCCATTTGAAAAAAATCCGCCAGGCCATAGAAGACAGACATATTCCTCATGCGCCTGCCGTATCCGAATGGGTCACTATCAGCATCGGCGGAGTTACCATGGTACCCCGGGCAGACGGATCTTACCAGGCGGCCTTAAAGACTGCGGACGCCATGCTGTACAACGCCAAGGAAGCCGGCCGGAACAGGGTGGTGTGGTCAGACGGAAAGGGACAGTATCGTGAAAAATAAGAATCCTGGAGGAGAGGGATGAATGATTTTGTGACATATCTGGCGGAGGCCCTTCCGGAAAAGGACAGCCTGAAACTGGTGAAGACGGAGGCAAAAAAGTATTACCAGTCCAGTCTGCCGGAAGAATGCCGTGAGATGGGCTATACGCTGTACCGGTCTGAGAATTTCCAGATCCAGGAGATCGGCGTGCTGCTGCTGGGGTACTGTGCCCATCTGTATCCGGATGCGCTGGCCTTCCTGAGGGAGACGGTGGGCAGGCATAAGAACTGGAAGGTACAGGAGATACTTGCCATGGCATTTGATAACCACTGCAGGATGATCGGCTATGAGCAGGCGCTGCCCCTGATCAGGGAGTGGATGGGGGATGCCAATCCCAATGTCCGCCGGGCGGTCTCGGAGGGGCTGAGGGTATGGACGGGCCGTCCATATTTTAAGGAAAATCCCGAGACCGCAGTGGAGCTTCTGGCCGGACTCAGGGAGGATGCCAGCGAGTATGTGCGGAAATCCGTGGGAAATGCCCTGCGGGATATCAGCAGGAAACATCCGGCAGCTGTGGCGGAGGAGCTGGGGAGCTGGGATCTGTCATCCAAAAAGGCGCAGCAGGTTCATCAGCTGGCAGGGAAATTTATTCTGTAGTCGGCCGGGGATTTCCGTAAAACGCATTTTCATAAGAACCGTTTCTGTAAGATATAGAAGCCGGAAGGCGTGTGCATCCGGTTCCGTGTTGCCGCATCAGGGAGTCTGTAGAGGGAAGTTTTTGCCCGTGCAGACTCCCGGGTGCGGTACTTTTTTGTGTGCAAATCCGCCCCAGACAGCCGATTCGGCTGCTTTGGCAGCATGCCTGCCACTGGGGAGGAATTTCCTACCACTGGGGCGGCAGCCCTTGATTCCGGAATTCCTTTCTGGTAAGCTGTAGAAGCATCAATAATCCTTTGCTGCGGAAGACCTGTCCATAGCTTGTGAGAGCAGGCATGCGGACCTTCCGTATAGTAGGGAAACGGGGAGATTGCCCCGGTTAAAGCAGCGGATTCAGAGGGGCTTCCGCGCAGTCAGGGGGAACGGAAAGGGGGAGGTCATGCCCGGAATCGGAATATTGTGCAGCCGGGAGACAGAAGAACAGCGGATATCCTATATGCTGAGGCTGCTTCTGGCGCAGTATGGGCTGGCCTGTCCCCTGGAGACAGTACAGTCACAGGGAAACTGGGAGAGGTATTTCTGCCTGGTTCTCTCCTGGGAGGATGCGGAGCGGGCTTTTGCCCTGGCAGAGGAGATCTGGGAGGCTGCGCCGTCCATGCAGATCATTTATGTGGCCCGGAAAGTGGGGGATATTTTTGCCGCGCTGAAGCGCCCCTTTTTCCATACCGTGAGAAGTTTTGACATGGAGGCGGATCTGGGGGCCGCAGTGCGGAAACTGAAACATTTCAAGATACCTTTGTCCGAAAGAATCATTTTCACCGGGAACGGCAGAAAGCTGACGGTACCCCGGAGGGAGCTTCTGTATCTGGAGAGCCGTCACCACAGCGTCTGCCTGCACCTGCAGCACAGGTCTGACCTGGAGGAGAGGAGGGAGGAAGTGGCGGAGACGCTGACCCAGTGTGAGGAGAAGCTGAAAGGTCTGGGGTTTGTCCGGATCCACAGGAGCGTTCTGGTGAATATGTACCACATCGGAAGCCTGGAAAAGGACAGCCTTGTGCTGCTGAACGGGGAAAGGCTGTATATCAGCAGGCACAGGATGCAGGAGGTCCGCTTTGCGTTTGACAATTATATCCGGCATCTGGACTTTATGTAGACTGTATAAAGGAGCTGAAAACAGGGGCACAGCGGGCCTGCCGCCGGGAGAGAAACGGCAGGGAAGGGAGGGGCGCCGGAATGGGCATTTATGTAGAGCATTTAAAGAAGGAATATTCTTTTTACAAAAAGGAGACAGGGATCAGGGGATCTCTGCACAATATTTTCCACAGGGAAATGCTGACCAGGGAGGCGGTGAAGGATATCTCGTTTGCCGTGGAGAAGGGGGAGATGATAGGATTCCTGGGACCCAACGGGGCCGGGAAGACCACCACCCTGAAGGTGCTGTCGGGCATTCTGTATCCCACGGGGGGGAAGGTGGAGATAGACGGTTTCCTTCCCTGGGAGCGGAAAAATGAATTCAAAAGGCGGATATCCATTGTGATGGGCCAGAAAAACCAGCTCTGGTGGGACCTGCCGGCCAGTGACAGTTTTTACCTGAACAAATGTATATTTGGTGTGGGAGATAAAGAATACAGAGATGTGGTCGAAGAGCTGGCGGAGCTTCTGGACGTGAAGGACCTGGTGAATGTGCAGGTGCGGCGCCTGTCCCTGGGGGAGAGGATGAAGATGGAAGTGATGGCGGCCCTGATCCACAGGCCGGAGATACTATTTCTGGACGAACCCACCATAGGACTGGACATCCTCTCCCAGAAGAAGCTGCGGGAGTTCCTGAAGTATTACAATGAGCAGTGGAAGACCACGGTGATCCTTACTAGCCACTATATGGCGGATATCCAGGCCCTCTGCGACAGGAGCGTGATTATCAACCAGGGTGTGCTGGTCTATGACGGCAGGCTTGCGGACATCAATCATTTTCTCGGGGGAAGGAAGCTTCTTTCCGTGAAAATATCGGGGGAGGTCCCGGAGGAGAAATGGGCTGACTTCGGACAGGTCAGGGAGGCGAGCCCGGTGGGGGCGGTGCTGGAGGTTCCCCAGGAGCGGATCCGGGAGACGGTGGCGGCCATTCTGTCAGGGTTTCCGGTGGAAGATTTCAATGTGACGGAGATTCCCCTGGAGGAGAGTATTGCGCGTTTCTACCAGAAGGAGGCGGTGCATGCGGAAGGGAATACGGAAGGCAGGTACACCGAAGAAGGGAACATTGGAGCCGGGGACATTGTAGGGGACAACACTGAAGAAGGGAATAGTGCGGAAGGGAACGCCGTGGAAGAAGGGGGGATG
>CAJTSY010000063.1:7610-21782 GCA_910578995.1 uncultured Acetatifactor sp. | reverse complement strand
GGGAACGGCAAAATTTTTTACACTTCTTTTACTTCTTTATCTCACATGAGCAAAATATTAAGGATTGTAGACGCCCAGAACATTTCCGTGGTCATCCGGAGCCAAGGAAACGACGTCATATGCAATAACGGCAATCCCCAGGACGTGAATGAACTGATAGACCAGATACCGTCCCTGAATGAGCTATACATCGACGACAATCAGTTCGTCTCCATAAAAGACTATGTGAAAGGAACCGAATGGATGATGGTCATGAGCGCGTCCTATCATGATATCCTCATGTCCACCTATCTCTATTCCGCCATTGTGATCATCATTATATTGTCCTGCTTTTTCGTGGTGTTTGTGGTCAGCATCTGGTTTTCGAAAAAGATGCTGGTCCGGATCGATGAACTGAAAAGAAATATGGCGGAGGTGGAAGATGGCTCCTTTGTAGTCAATGTAAAGAGCAGCTCCAAAGACGAAATCGGGGAGCTGATACGGGGCTTCTCGGCCATGATCGTAAAAATAAACGAGCTGATCGAAAAGAACTACAAAGCCACCCTGGAGAAGAAAGTCTATGAGCTGAAGGCCCTCCAGGCCCAGATCAACCCGCACTTCCTGTACAATTCCCTGTCGCTGATCAACTGGAGGGCTCTGAGGATAGATGCCCCGGAGATTAGTGAGCTGGCGAGGCTTTTGTCCGATTTTTATAGGACCACATTGAACAAGGGCAATAGCATGACGATCGTGCGGCAGGAGATGCTGAACATAAAATCCTATCTTCAGATTCAGCAGATCATGCATAACGACAGCTTCCGGGTGGAATACCAGATTGAAGATATGATAGGGAACTGCTTTATCCCCAACCTGACGCTCCAGCCCCTGGTGGAGAACGCCATCGTCCATGGCC
The DNA here is from genome assembly GCA_910578995.1 of uncultured Acetatifactor sp. Classification (GTDB taxonomy): domain Bacteria; phylum Bacillota; class Clostridia; order Lachnospirales; family Lachnospiraceae; genus Acetatifactor. The sequence continues at coordinate 20,890 of CAJTSY010000063.1, read as the reverse complement.
TTGAAAAAAGCGATGCGCCGGGTAGGCTGACCATCACGGCCGTGCGGAAGAATGACGACATCCATATCATCATAAAGGATAATGGAGCCGGGATCCCCGCCCCGTCCCTGGAGAATATCCTGGAGACAGAGTCCCAGGGGGGCGGGTACGGATTAAAAAATGTCAACCAGAGAATCAAGCTTTTTTTCGGAGAGGAATACGGGATGTCCATTGAAAGCGTCCTGGAGCAGGGGACCGTGGTGACCGTAAGGATCCCGGCCCGATACGGAAATAATGACAGGAAAGGAGAGGAGCAGACCTCAGGAGCCAGGCCGTTTTAGGCAGGGCTCTTTACTTTTTATGCCCAAATAAATCTGGGGCAGGACGATAAAAATTTCGCGTGAAACGTAATTTATTAGTGTTTACTTAAGGATATGCTGTTGATAAAATAAATTCGATCGACAGTCGATAAACAGTTTTATTATGTTTGATGGAGGAGAAAAATTTATGAAAATCAAAAAAGTACTGGCAATGTGCCTGATAAGCGCAATGGTGCTGGGGTCCTTCGCAGGGTGCGGCAAGGACGAGGGCGAAAGCACAGTCAGCGTGAATCAGGAGGATCCTGCATGGAAGGAAGCCATGACCACGCCCTATGGGAAATATCCGGAAACGGTGAACTACACCCTGGGGAAGACGGTAACGAATTTTGACGTGCTGGATGGGACGAAATATGAGGGCGATGACGATGTAAACAATGCATGGACCAGATATCTGAAGGAGAAGCTGAACGTACAGAACACGAACCTGTTCGAGGCGAATGACGGGGACGACTATGAGCAGAAGGTGTCCATGGCCATCGTCAGCGGCGAGATACCGGACATCATGGGGGTGGGGGATTACGATACATTAAAGCAGCTGTATGAGAACGACCTGATCGCGGACCTGACAGAGGCATATGAAAACTGCGCCAGCGACAAGATTAAGGAAATCTATGATTCCTATGACGGCGTGTGCCTGAAGAGAGCCATGTTCGACGGAAAGCTGATGGCACTGCCCACCACGGAAATCTCATCCGGACCGGGAATCCTATGGCTGAGAAAGGACTGGATGGACAAATGCGGCCTGGAAGAGCCCAAGACAATGGAAGACATCCTCAATATCCTGGAGCAGTTTTTGGTACAGGATCCCGGCGGAAACGGGGAGGGCAAGACAGTGGGCCTTGTGATCGATCCCCAAATAGCGGGCAGTTCCGGCGGAAGCTATATGCCCAACAATATCTTCACCCTGTATGGGGCATTCCCGAAACAGTGGATTGATGACGGAAACGGCAACGCCATCTACGGCTCCGTGCAGCCTGAGATGAAGGATGTCCTCGAACAGCTGGCCAACATGTATCAGAAGGGATTGATTGACAAACAATTCGTCACCAGGACCGGCGACGACAGAAAGGGCCTCCTCAACAGCGGCAAGAGCGGCGCCTTTTTCGGTAACTGGTGGGGCGCATGGGAAGTGGCTGACAGCATGTCGTTAGATAAAGAGGCAAGATGGGAGCCCTACATCTGCCCGGTGGGCTCTGACGGGAAGGTCACGTTGTTCGCAGGCAATCCCAACAGCAGCTATGTGGTGGTGAGAAAGGGCTTCGAGCATCCGGAGCTGATTGTGAAGCTGGCAAACATGCAGTTCGATTATTCCCGTTATGAGGAAAAGGATGACGAGGCCTATAAGGAGCTGGCAGATTACAGCGAGCTGAACGCGGGCGGAACCATACTTGCCATGAACATTGACTATTATGACGCATTCCCCAGGAGCAGCAAGAAGGTGGTGGATGCGCTGGAGAGCGGAGATACCAGCCCGTTGAACCGTCATGATATGGGTACATACGTGAACAGCAAAAAATACCTGGACAGCCTTGCCAATGGCGAAGAGTCTACATCACCTGAATGGGCTTCCTACAATTCCATGACAGCTGCGAGCCTTGTGGCCGAGACGGAAGTCAATAAGGTGACTCCTGTGTTCTTTGGGAGCACCCAGTCCATGCCGCTGAAGTGGCCCACCCTGGACAAGATGGAGCAGGAAATGCTGTTAAAGATAATAACAGGCGAGAAGCCCGTGGACTACTTTGACGAATTCGTGACAGAGTGGAACAAGACAGGCGGTGAACAGATTACTGAGGAAGTGAACCAGGCTATCAAACAATAAGAAGGAGCGATCAGGCATGAAGCGCAAAAAAGACCAAATGGCTTTGCATCTTATGATGCTCCCGGGTATGATCTTACTGGCAATATTCTCGTTTACACCAATGTTTGGAATCATCATGGCATTCCAAAATTACATGCCTGCCAGGGGGATCGCGAAATCCCCCTGGGTAGGCATGGACAACTTTATATTCATGTTCCAGATGCCGGACAGCAAGCAGATCTTCATCAATACCATCACGATTGCGGTGGGAAAGATCATCCTGAGCACCTTCGTGACGATTGTTTTCGCGCTGCTGCTGAATGAAATCAAGAACAAATTCATGAAGAGAAGCATCCAGACCATCGTGTATCTGCCCAACTTCCTTTCCTGGGTCATTCTGGCGACGGTTGTGGTCAATATCTTTTCCTACGAGGGGCCGATTAATGCAGTTCTTGAAATGCTGGGGATCGAACCGATTCTGTTCATGGCCAGCAATAAATGGTTCCGCTCTGTCCTGATCGTGACGGATGTCTGGAAGGGCTTCGGATATGGGGCCATCATTTACCTGGCGGCCTTATCGGGAATCGACCCGGGATTGTATGAAGCGGCAGCCATCGATGGCGCCAACCGGTTCAAGCGGGTATGGCATATCACTTTGCCCGGAATCCTGCCTACGATAATGCTGGTGACCATCATGAACCTTCCCAATGTGCTGAACGCCGGCTTTGACCAGATATTCAACCTGTACAACCCTCTGGTCATGGAGACGGCGGACATCATCGATACCTGGGTGTACCGGGTAGGCCTGGTGGAAAGGCAGTACAGCCTCGGTACCGCAGTGGGGCTGCTGCGCTCGATCGTGGGAATCATCTTGATGCTGTCAGCCAATAAGATCGCGCAAAAAGTGACAGATTACAGGATCTTTTAGGAGGGGTCGGAATGATTGAAAAGAGAGCCTTTGGTGGCATTGTCGCCGATATCATCATATGGATCATAGTGGGAGCGCTGGCACTGTCCTGCCTGATGCCCCTGATGAACATAGTCGCCATATCCCTGAGCGACAATGCCGCAGTGTCAGCCAACCTGGTGAATATATTCCCGATTGGCTTCAATATAAGTTCCTATCAGGAAATCATGGGAGATAAGCAGTTCTGGCGTTCCTTTGGCATCTCTGTCTTAAGGGTGGTCCTGGGATTGTCTGTCAATATAACGCTGCTTGTGCTGACAGCCTATCCGCTGTCCAAGAGCCCCAAGTTCTTTGCCAGACAGAAAGTATACATGTCTTTGGTCCTGTTCGCCATGCTGTTTTCCGGCGGCCTGATCCCCACCTTCATGGTGGTGAATTCACTGAAGCTGACCAATACGATCTGGGCGCTGATACTGCCGGGAGCCGTGCCGCTGGGGAATGTGATTCTGCTGATGAACGCCTTCCGGGGAGTGCCCAAATCATTGGAGGAGGCCGCCATGATTGATGGGGGGTCCCAGTGGGTGATCCTGCTGAAGGTATTCCTGCCGGTGGTAAAGCCCACTCTGGCAGCAGTCACGCTGTTTACCATAGTGGGGCACTGGAACGACTATTTCTCAGCTTTGGTCTACATTACCGATACGGCGAACTATCCCTTGCAGACATATATTCAGCAGCTGAACGTGGATATTACGGAGGTGACCGATCCTGACAAACTGGAGCAGCTTGCGCGGATTTCCAGTAGGACGCTGAACTCGGCAAAGATTGTGGTATCTACCATTCCGCTTCTGATGATTTATCCCTTTATGCAGAAATATTTCGTGTCAGGCATTGTGGTGGGATCTGTCAAAGAGTAGAGAAAAACAGGAGGTGTTTTAATAAAAGAATGGATTTTACAGGCGTATATCATAAAGCATCGGAACAGATGTGTTATCCCTTAAATGAGGATGAACTGATTGTGAATCTAAAAACAGGATATGATGTGAAACGTGTCTTTATCTATTATGGCGATCCCTTTGAAGCGGGAATCCTGGGCGGAAAAGAGCAGTGGGCAGGAAAAAAAGAAGAGATTTGTTTCAAGAAGCATCTGAGGCATCATCTGTGGTGGACTACCACATTGACACCCAGGTTCAAGCGGTGCAAGTATTATTTTGAGCTTCATACGGAGGAGGAGACATGGTATTATTTCGAGAACGGATTCCTTAGCGAAGAGCAGATTGGAATGGAGGGCAGGATGCTGCAATGCTTCGTCATGCCCTGGATGAACCCTGCTGATGTGAACAGTACGCCTGACTGGGTAAACGATACGGTATGGTACCAGATCTTCCCGGACCGGTTCTGCAACGGGACACCTGAGAAAAACGGCGCGGATATCGAAAAATGGCGCACGGGGCCTGTCTCCAACGCAGAGAGGTTCGGCGGAAACCTGGAAGGGATCCGAAAGAAACTTCCCTATTTACATGACCTGGGGATATCGGGTATTTACCTGAACCCTATTATGGAAGCGGAGTCCACCCACAAATACGATACAAGGGATTACACGAAGATCGACCCGCAGTTTGGCACCAATGAGGAGTTCGCCCGGCTGGTAAAGGAAGCCCATGCCCATGGAATCCGCATCATGGTGGATGCCGTCTTCAACCACTGCGGCAGGAGCTTTGGCCCATGGGCGGACGTGGTGGAGAAAAAGAGCGGATCCCCCTATGCCGACTGGTTCATGATACAGGACTGGGATGCCTTTGAGAGGCATGGGGATACCAGGGACGGGAGATTCTATTCCTTTGCCTTTACGGACAGGATGCCGAAGCTGAATACCAACAATCCGGAAGTAATCCGATATTTCTGCCAGGTCTGTAAGAGATGGATCAGGGAATTCGACATCGACGGCATCCGGTTCGACGTGGGAAATGAGGTGTCCCACCGTTTCCTGAAGGAGCTCAGGAGACAATTGAAGAGCGTGAAGCCGGATCTCTATCTGCTAGGCGAAATCTGGCATGATGCCAGTCAGTGGCTGGGGGGAGATGAATACGATTCGGTGATGAACTATCCGCTGACCAGCGGGATCCAGGATTTCTTCCTGGATCAGGCAGCAGAGAAGGATGAATTTGAGTATATGGTGAACCGCTGCTATACCATGTACATGCAGCAGAATAATAATGTGATTTTCAACTTGTTGGATTCCCACGATACGGAAAGGCTTATGAACCGATGCCAGGATTTGGATATCTTTTACCAACAACTTGCAATTTTGTTCACCATGCCGGGCAGTCCTTGTATTTATTATGGGACGGAAATTGCCTTAGAGGGCGCCCATGATCCGGACTGCCGCAGATGCATGCCCTGGGACGAGATTGATTCTGCCGAAAATCAGAAAAAAATCGAATTAATGAAATCGCTAATCCGTATGCGTATACAGGAAGATGCCTGCAGAAGCCTGTACTTTGACTTTCCGCATAAGTATTCCCAGAAGCGATGTGTGGAATACAGAAAGCTGAATCTGGATGGAAAATGGATAGAAGTGTTGCTGAACTGTGGCAGCGAGCCGATTGAGATACAGGGCCAGGGGGAAATCCTTTTTGCCAGAAGATGCGAAGGGAACAGTCTGGATGTGCGGGGGACGTTGATCCGGCGGCTGCCATCTACGGTGTGATGAAGACAGTGCTTTTCATCCCCATCATCATCGGCTTGCCGGTGGCGATGGGGATGTTGTGTTCCAGCCCTCTCCAGACCGGGGCGACGTAGGACTGTCGTTTGGTGGATGTTGCCACGTTGGCTGGGATGGTGTTGAGCCGGACACTAGTGCGCTCTGTCCCCCATCAGATACCGCAGATAGCAGATGGCCGCGTTCGTCCAGAGCATATTGGCTACAATGCAGCCATAACCGTCTTGCTCACTATTGACTGGAAAGAGCCGTCGCAGGTCTCAGAGACGGACTACAGGCAGGAGATATTTGACTTCCTGAAAGAGGTGCAGATTTCCTTTACACAGAAGGAACAGATTTACAGGCTGGTAGAAAAGTATGGGAAAAATCCATTAATCATACAGGAACTGTCAGCGCTGGATTTAGGCCGGGAAGTTTATGAAGTTGTCAGCGTATTACTTTGGGCGTATGGAGCAAATGGGATGTAAGTATGGCAGATTAAGAAAGTCTGGCCAAGAAATGTCAAGAGCTAAATGAAAACAGCGTCTGTCCCGCACGGCCCATGCCCATGTCCGGGTGTTGGGCGGGGTAGATGCGGAACTATAATAAGGGAGGGAAATACTGTGGCGTATTGTACGAAAACAGACTTAAGGAATCAGGTTATTTATTCCATATATGTGAGAAATTACAGTGAGGAAGGTACTTTCCTGGAAGTAGAAAAGGATTTGGACAGGATAAAGGGATTGGGGGTAGATATCATCTGGTTTCTGCCAATCTACCCCATAGGTCAGGAAAAGCGGAAAGGCATCCTTGGCTCACCCTATGCCATTGCCGATTACAGGAAAGTGAATCCGGAACTGGGTACAATGGATGACTTTAAGCATCTGGTGGAGGAAATCCATACAAGGGGAATGAGGGTGATGCTGGATATTGTGTACAATCACACATCACCGGATTCGTGGCTTGTCAAAAACCATCCCGAATACTTTTACAAGACACCGGGAGGAGAGATGGGAAACCGGGTGGGAGACTGGGGAGATATTGTTGACCTGGATTATGGAAATAAGGAATTATGGGACTACCAGATTGAAACGCTGAAAATGTGGGCCGGAATCGTAGACGGCTTCCGCTGTGATGTGGCACCGCTTGTTCCCCTTGCGTTCTGGCTGAAGGCCCGGGAAGAAGTGGCAAGGGTCAATCCGGAATGTATCTGGCTCAGCGAATCTGTAGAACCGGAATTTATTGTGGACCTGCGGGCAAAGGGAATGACGAACCTGTCCGATTCTGAAATTTTTCAGGCTTTCGATATGTGTTATGATTACGATATTTTTAAATATTTCAGGCAGTACCTGAATGGGGAAGGTACCCTTGGCAGATATGTGGAAGCAGTCAATATGCAGGAATACATTTACCCTGCCAATTATGTAAAGATGAGATACCTGGAAAATCATGATCAGGACAGGGCCAGAGAAATCATCCCGAAGGAATCGGCGCTCCGCAACTGGACGGCGTTTCTTTATTTTCAGAAAGGGGCTACGCTTCTTTACGCCGGGCAGGAGAACCAAAATGAAACCAGGCCGGATCTGTTCAACAAGGATGTTATAAATTTGGATGGAAGCCGTGACATTTCAGATATGTTGAGGCAGCTCTATCAGATAAAAAAGCTTCCGGTTGTTGCGAAGAGCAGTTACCGTTTATCGGCTGATGAAGGTTTGGGCGCAGCCATCGGCGAGCATAAGGAGATACAGGGAAAGGGCAGGCTTTTGGGAATATTCAGCTTTGAAGGGAAATGCGGACAGATAGAGGCAGGGATACAGGACGGAACTTACACAAATATGGTGAATGGAAAAGAGATTCGGATAGAAGACGGAAAAATTGATTTGAATATGTGCCCGGTCATCATAAAAGAAAACGGAGAATGAGCCTATGAAAAGAGCATGTGGAATTTTATTGCCGGTTTTCAGCCTTCCTTCGGAATATGGGATTGGGACATTTTCCAGGGAGGCGTACAAGTTTGTGGATTTCCTGAAAGCGGCAGGGCAGAGTTACTGGCAGGTGCTGCCTCTGGGCGCAACAGGCTATGGGAATTCCCCATACCAGTCTTTTTCGGCATTCGCCGGGAATCCGTATTTTATTGATCTGGAACAGTTGGTCTTAGAGGGATATCTTACGAGGGAAGAATGCTGCCAATATGATTTCGGCATGGATAGAACCGCTGTAGATTATGAAAAGATATATTCGTCCAGATTTAAAGTGCTTAGGGCGGCTTTTGAAAAAAGCCAGATAGAGGAACAGGATGCATTTCGGAAGTTTGTCCGGAAAAACAGGGACTGGCTGGAAGATTATGCCCTTTATATGGCGGTAAAGGATTCGAGGGGCGGAGAAAAATGGTCTGACTGGCCGAAAAGCTTAAAGTGCAGAAAATGTGAGACATTGGAAGAGTATAGAGAAAAGCTGAAAGAAGATATACTTTTCCACAAATTCCAGCAATATTTATTTCATGTCCAGTGGAAGAAATTAAAGAAATATGCCAATGACAAAGGAGTCTGTATTATAGGGGATATTCCCATTTATGTGGCATACGACAGTGCGGATACATGGGCGAACCAGGAACTGTTTCAACTGGATGGGAATGGACAGCCGATAAATGTGGCGGGATGTCCGCCGGATGCGTTCTGTGAAACGGGACAGCTTTGGGGAAATCCGCTTTATCGTTGGGAATATCATAAAGAAACTGGATATGAGTGGTGGATAAAAAGACTTGCATATTGCTATGAATTGTATGACATAGTGAGGATCGACCATTTCAGAGGTTTTGATGAATATTACAGCATTCCATATAAATTTTCATAAACCTGACCTCTTCTAAAGATGAAGTATAAGATTGATTTTACCGAAACAGAGTGATAATACATGATTACAGGGTTCGCGAAGCGGTTCCTGTAATATATCTAAAGATGTAGCATAAAAAGAATAGGGAAAGATATTGTTAGAAATGGGAAACATTAGGATAGGAGAATGATGTATCAGAGGAGGTTTTGCAATGAATGATGTATGGATAAAAATTGCCCAGTTTCTGGGAACTTTAAATGGGGAGGATGTGAAACGAAAAAGCTATGTGCATACCCCGGAGTATGAAGCGGCTTTGGAGGCATGGAAAGAAACGGAAAAAGAATGGGGGACATTTCTGGAAACCCTGCCTGCAGAAGGACAGGAAAAGGCGGAGGAGATGAAAGAGCGTTTGGAGGATTTTGCGTCTGCCCAGGAGAAACGTGCCTACATCCAGGGCTATGTGGACTGTGTGCAGGCGCTGTACCACATGGGGCTTCTGAAGGAGAACGAGGGACTGAAGTGGGCAGAAAAGCCGGATGTGCTTTGAAATATCTGTAGGGAATCGAAAACTGAACTGAAAAATGTGGGAAATAGGATGCCAGCTTGCGTATAGGCGGGGCATCCTATTCTATGTTGCTTTCTCAGCTAATACAACATAGAATGCTTTCGGACTGTTCATTCAATAGCTGGGTTAAATTTACTTGCATTGATTCGTTTCTCCGTATATAATAACAATACATCAATGGGAGGTGGCAAAATTGCCTGGCTATATTTCCGTAAAGGAAGCGGCGGAAAAATGGGGAATATCTGAAAGGCGCATACAGAAACTGTGCGGGGGAAGCCGGATTGAAGGTGTTGCACGTTTTGGCCACGCATGGATGATACCGCGGGATGCAGGGAAGCCTGCAGATCAGAGGCGAAGAGAAAAAAGGGAGGAAATGCTTCGTGTATAACCCACAATTAGATACCTTTATCCGCGTGGCGGATGCCGGGAGCTTCAACAGGGCAGCGGAAGAGGCCTATATCACCCCGACTGCGGTCATAAAGCAGATCAACCTGCTAGAGGATACACTGGGGGTAAAGCTGTTTGAGCGCACCCACAGGGGACTGACTTTAACGAAAGCCGGGAAATCCTTATATCAGGATACAAAATATATTATCCAGTATTGCCGGGATTCCGTTACAAGGGCAAAAAACGCCATGCAGGATAATGGAAGTGTCATCCGGATTGGCAGCTCCCCCATGACGCCTGCCCAGCTTTTGATGCAGCTGTGGCCCAGGATACAGGTGCATTGCCCGGACCTGAAATTTCAGATCGTCCCCTTTGAGAACACGCCGGAAAATGCCAGGGAGATTCTGGCCAACCTGGGGAAAAATATCGATGTGGTGGCCGGGATTTTTGATGAGACCATGCTGGACCTGCGGCACTGCGAGGGGCTTGCGTTATCCCGTGAGCCGTTCTGCTGCGCGGTCTCTGTCCATCATCGGCTTGCGGCGAAGGATAAGCTGAAGATAGAGGACCTTTACGGAGAGAACCTGATGCTGATGCGCCGGGACTGGAGCGACTATGTGGACAGGCTGCGGGACGACATCTGGCAGAACCACAGCCAGATACATATCGTAGACTTTGATTTTTACAGCATGGAGGCTTTCAACCGGTGCGAGAACAGCAATGATGTCCTGCTGGCGATTCCGGGATGGGCCACAGTGCATCCGCTCCTGAAGGTGATTCCGGTGGAATGGGAGCACAGCATCCCCTTTGGACTGCTCCATTCCCCGAAGCCCTCGGAGACAGTAAGGAGATTTTTGGAGGCAGCGCGGCTAGCCGCGAATCATGAATAGGAAAGGCATATTTTTATAAGTTAAAACCCTTGGGTATAAACTGATGAACAAAGCGAGACTTCTGTCGGGGTCTCGCTTTGTTTATAATGTGAACCATAATCGGCACAGCCAATTATGGCTCAACGAGGAAAATGTGAAGCATTTTTTTGAGTCTGACAGAGGCACAGCCGATTATGGTTCAACGAGGAAAATGCGAAGCATTTTTCGAGTCTGCCTGGGGTGATGCAGTGCCCCCAATTTTTGGAAAATGGAGAGGAGAAGACCCGATATGAAAAGAAAAGCAGCTGTAATTGCAGGAATCATACTTATAATAGCAGTGGCCGCCATTGCGGTCTTTATAAGGACCATGGGCGGTTCCAGCACAGGAATCGATAACAGCCCGGAATCGGAGGTGCAAGGGGACAGCAGGGTGCTGGTGGCCTATTTCTCCTGGTCCGGCAATGGACAGCAGATGGCAAGGTGGATCTCTGAGGAGACAGGCGGCGAGCTGTTCCGCATCGTCCCGTCCGAAAGCTACGGCGAGGATTTCAATACCTGCGCTGACCGGGCAAAGGATGAACTGGATAATGGGATCCGTCCGGAACTGTCCGAACACATAGATGCCGATACCATGGCACAGTATGATGTGGTCTACCTTGGTTTTCCTGTATGGTGGTACGACCTGCCCATGCCGGTCTGGACATTCCTGGAAGAGTATGATTTGTCCGGAAAGACGGTGATACCGTTCTTTTCCCACAATGGCAGTTCAAACGGCGCAAACAGCGTGAACCGGGTGGCAGAGCTCGCAGAAGGGGCAACAGTCCTTACGGACAGGGCATTGTCTCTGCGAGGCAGTAATGTTGCGGATTCCGAAACGGAGGTAAAAGACTGGGCAAAAGAATTTAGCAGATAATGCGGCAGACGAGGAGGGAACAGTATGAACAATTTTATTTTTGAGAACGCCACAAAGGTGTTCTTTGGGAAAGGGTGTGTAAAGGAATATCTGTGCTGCCTGACAAAAGGGTATGGGGATACGGTCATGCTGGCATACGGCGGCGGCTCCGTCAAGAGGAACGGCGTTTACGATGAGGTGGCAGGGATACTGAAAGCGGCGGGAAAAAATATCGTTGAGTTTCCGGGCATTATGGCAAATCCCACTTATGCGAAGGTGCTGGAGGGCGCAGGGCTTGCCAGGGAGAACCATGTGGGGCTGATCCTCGGCGTGGGCGGCGGCTCGGTGATGGACTGCTGCAAGGCGGTATCCATTGCCGCCCGGTACCAGGGGGATGTATGGGCGGATTTCTTCGCCCGTCCCGGTATCTTTGATTTCGAGCCTCTGCCCGTGGGCGTGATCGTCACGGCGGCGGGAACCGGGGGCGAGTGCAACGGCGGGGCCGTCATCACCAACGAGGAGCTGAAGAGGAAGACCGGGCGCGATTATCCCAGATGCAATCCGAGGTTTGCCCTGCTTGACCCGACTTACACCTACAGCGTCCCTAAGTTCCAGATGGTGTCTGGCAGCTTTGACATCCTTTCGCATATCATGGAGATTTATTTCAGCGAGCCGGACGGGGACAATGTCTCCGACGACATTGCCGAGGCGCTCATGCGCAGCGTGATCCGCAACCTGCGGGCCGCCATCAGGGATCCGGAGGACTATACGGCCAGAAGCAACCTTATGTGGGACGCGGCGATGGCGGAAAACCGGATCATCAAGCTGGGAAAGCGGACGGATTTCCAGTGCCACCAGATGGAGCACCAGCTGGGCGCTTATACGGACTGCAACCATGGCGCTGGGCTTGCGGTGCTGCACCCGGTCTATTACCGCCACATCTTTCAGGACGGACTTGCAAAGTTCAAGCGGTTTGCCGAGAATGTATGGGGCATTTCCGGAGAGGGGAAGACGGACGAGGAAACTGCCTGTGCCGGCATCAATGCGCTGGAGGATTTCATTTTGGAGATCGGCCTGCCCGTGACCCTGCGGGAACTGGGCGTGGACGAAAACACGGATCTGAAAGCGATTGCGGATTCCTGCGGGATAGTTCCCGGCGGCTATAAGAAGCTGACGCAGGAAGAGATCCTGGGGATATTCCGGGAATGCTATTAAGAGATTGGATAATCTGGAGAAAGGGACAAGTGTGAAGGAAATCACTAAGCTCGAAAAGACCTCGCCAAGTGATTTCAAGCTTCACACAGAAGAATGCCAAGAACAGGCATTCTTCACGGATTGTTTGTGCCGCCGTCGGCGGCATGTCTGGAAGGGGTTAATTCGTATGGAAAGCAAAGTGTTGGAGACGTCAAAAAGATTCTGGGATGTAATGGAGCATGCGGACGAGGCAGGGATGCGAGAGATTGCGGATCCCGCCTGCCAGTTCGTCCATATCGGGGTCACGGCAGGGCTGGACCAGGAAATCCTTTTTTATACAGAAGGCCTCTTCCGGCCCACAGAAGTAAAGATGAATTCACAAAAGGCAGCCCTGTTTCAGGATACTGCGGTGGTGCTGACAGACTGCAATTACTCTCTGCTCCTGGACGGGCAGGAAACAACACATCATTTTGCGGTGACGGAGGTCTATATCCTGCGGGATGATAAATGGAAACTGATTCAGTTTTCCTTTACGGCTCTTGTCTATTGAATGGCATGGAGAGACGGAACACAAACGGGAATGAAAGGACGGGGAGGCGGATCATGAGAAAAATGACAGCTGTCCTCACGGGTGCGCTGATGATTTTTACACTGGCCGCCTGTGGGAAGGAGGAGGCGCCATCTTTGCCGGGAGAAAGCACAGAACTGGGCGGAAGCGCAGAATCAGACAGTGCGGCTTCCTCTGCGCAGGAGGATCCGAAAGAAACGGAGGGAGCATC
>CAJTSY010000063.1:0-7510 GCA_910578995.1 uncultured Acetatifactor sp. | reverse complement strand
CAGACAGTGCGGCTTCCTCTGCGCAGGAGGATCCGAAAGAAACGGAGGGAGCATCGGCGGATATGGGAGACGGACAGACAGAAAAGAATCCAGGCAGCCATGCAGGCGCTGCTGATGAGGGCGATAAGACGAATCTGAGCGGAACGGTACCGGAGGAGCTGGAATATATACCGGCTGAATATAACAGCCCCTCGGAACATCCGGGGACGCTGGAAAAGCTGACCTATCAGACGTGGGAATCCTTTTCCTATGAGGAGCAGGCCCAGGAACTGACAAAGGAGGCATGGGTCTACCTGCCCTATGGCTATTCGGAAGAGCAGAAATATAATGTGTTCTATTTAAGCCACGGCGGCTGGAGCAATGAGACGACGATTATGGGGACAGACCAAAGCCCTCGCTCCTTTAAGCATGTGATCGACCATGCCATAGAGGACGGGAAGATACAGCCCCTGATCATCGTCCTGCCCACCTACAACAATACGAGCAGCGGGGACAGCGGGGATTACAGCCTTGCGCTCCGGCTGACGGACCGGTTCCATAACGAGCTGGTGAATGACCTGATTCCGGCGGTGGAGGGCAGGTACAGCACTTACGCGGAAGATACCTCCCGGGAGGGATTGATGGCATCCCGGGACCACAGAGGGTTCGGCGGCTTTTCCATGGGCTCCGTCAACACATGGTGCACTTTCCGGTATGCCCTTGATTATTTCCGGTACTTTATGCCCATGAGCGGAAGCTACTCCACAGACGGCGGATACATGGCGGAGCTGGTAAAGGAATCCGGGCATGACCCTGACGATTTCTTTATCTTCGCGGCCTCCGGCACGGACGACTTCGCCTACAGCGCTTTCAGGTCGCAGATCATGGCGATGGGGAGCGTCCCGGACGGCACGTTCCGCTTTGCCGACAATGAGGCGGACGGGAACCTGTCGTTCCTGGAACGGGAAGGCTATGTCCATGATGTCACGGCTTCTGAGGAATATACCTACAATGGGCTGTGCTTTTTCTGGAATGGGGCGCAGTGAGGTGAGGGAAAAAGAGCCGGGAGAATGGCAATACAGCAGGAAACGGCGGGGCAGCTGAATGTATGCCGCATACAGGCAGCATAGACAAAACGGCAGGCAGGTGAAAGGGATGGAGACAGGACGGGAGAAGGCGGAGGAAGCCCTTGCCCATGTGCAGCGGGTGGTCCTGGGGAAGAAAAAGCAGATTGAGGAGATTTTTCTGGCGTTTCTGGCGGACGGGCATGTGCTCCTGGAGGACATCCCGGGGGTGGGGAAGACCACGCTGGCGAAGGCCTTTGCCCGGGTGCTGGGCCTGGACTACAGGAGGATTCAGTTCACGCCGGACGTGATGGCGTCGGATCTGACGGGATTCTCCGTATACAGCCGGGAAAAGGAGGAGTTCGTGTACCAGCCGGGGAACGTGTTCTGCAGCCTGCTGCTGGCGGACGAGCTGAACCGGACCTCGCCCAAGACCCAGTCCGCCCTTCTGGAGGTCATGGAGGAGCGGCAGTGCACTGTGGAGGGAGTCACCAGAGAGATTCCCAGCCCATTTCTGGTGATCGCCACGCAGAATCCCCTGGGGAGCGCCGGGACATGGGGGCTTCCGGAAGCGCAGGCGGACAGGTTCCTGATCTCCCTGTCCATGGGGTATCCTGACCTTGAGAGCGAGCTCGCCCTGATAAAGGGGGAGGGAGGCGGCAGGGAGGCTGAAAGGCTGCCGGCTGTGCTGGACGGCGGGACACTGCTTGGGATGCAGGAGGAGGTCCGCCGGGTGCGCATGGGGGACAAGGCGGCCCGGTACCTGCTGGAGCTGGTCACTGCCACAAGGGAGCATCCCCGGCTGCGCAGGGGGGCAGGCCCCAGGGCGTCCCTTGCGCTGGCCGGGATCGCCAGGGCCGCCGCGTGGATGGCCGGGAGGGACTATGTGGTCCCGGAGGATGTGAGGGAGCAGTTCGGCTATGTGGCAGGGCACCGGATTGCTGTAGAGGCAGGGCCGGGGCATTTGACAAAAGAGCAGATTGTTGATGAAATAATAAGCAATATCAAACTGCCCTTTGTTTAGGAGGAGTTCAGTAAAAAAATTTGAAAGGGGGAACCATGTCCATGAAAAGAATGCTTTTTCTTTCGTTTTCCCTCTTTCTGGTATACATGGCCGGAATGTACCGGTATCCGGCCCTGATGGCGATTGGAGTGGGACAGGCGCTTTTTTTGCTGTTCCTGACTGTCCAGAACCGTGTTTGCGGGAGGCGGATGCAGGCGGCTTTCGAGCGGGAGGCCGTGGCGGCGGTAAAGGGGGAGCCGGTTTCCTGCGAGCTGGCCCTGAAGCATGGCGGGAAGCTCCCCCCGGGCGGCATGGGATTTCTGATACGGTACGGCTATGGGGAGAGAAAGCGGCGGAAACGGCTGTATGGAGACGGCGGGGAGGCGGTATTTCGGATCCGGCCGGAATATTGCGGGGCGGTCCGGCTGCATCTGGAGGCTTTCTGGGTATACGATTATTTTTCCCTGGGGAGGGTGAGGAAAAAGGCGTCCCATGAAATGCGGGTGATGGTCTTTCCTGGGGAGCAGGCGCTGGACATCCGGTTTCCGGAGGACGGCCATGGCAGGGAACCGGAGGCAGACCGGGCAGGAGCTGCCCCGCCATCCGGAGGCGGAGGGGTCTTTCAGGTGAGGGAATACAGGAAAGGCGATTCCGCCAGGCATGTCCATTGGAAGCTGAGCGCAAGGGCAGGGCAGCCGCTGATAAAAGAACAGGAACAGGAGAAGCGGCGGCAGGCTGTGCTTTGTCTGGATTTGGAGGGACACGGGGAGGCGGGGCAGCAGGACAGGGACAGGTTCTATGAACTGCTGTCGGCTACGATCCTGGGGCTTCTGCGGGAGCGGGAGGAGGTCCTGGTGAACTGGCGGGATGGAGCGCTGGGGACGGCATCCATGGAAATCACGCAGGATTCCCAGTGCAGGGAACTGCTGTCCAGGCTGTACCTGACGGAAAGGTCTGGAGGGAGCTTTCCCGCGGAGAGGGATACGGATTTCGTCCTCGGCATGGGGCTTGGGCTGTTCCAGGGGGACAGGGAGCTGTACCGGTTTTCGGGAGAGGGGCTGGCGGAGGAGCTGGGGAAAGTGAGAATCCTTGCCAGGGGATGATGTATGCAGAGATGTCGTATGGAGCCGGGAACGGAGAAACATATAGCCTTTCGGAATCCTTTACCAGAAAATGGTGCTTTTCAATTCGGATTATCCGTAAAAGACGGCGGAAACAGTTGAACTGGAATTGAGCCGCTTCTTTTAAGCGGCGATACGAGCAAAAAGAGAAGCGTTTTCGAGCAGTTTGTGTCAGCAAACCGGAATTTGAAAGGAGTCGGGAAAGGTGGCTCAAGAGATTCCGAGAGTAATAAACATGTAATCGGAGGGCTGCGGGGGAAGGAAATGGGCAGGAAAGAGATACGGTTTTTGGACGATGACAGGGAGGAAGGGACAGGGAGAGGCAAAAAAAGCCGGCTCCTGGCAATCCTGCAAAGGCTTCAGATATTTTCCTGTCTTCTGGCCGAGGGTGCCCTGATTGTGGGGGCCCTGTACGGAAGGAAGCTGAATGCGGTGGTTCTGGGAGGGCTTGCGGCGGCGCAGACTGCCCTGTGGGTATGGCTGCACTGGAAGCCAGGGGAGAGCATCCTTGGCAGGAAGAAAAGGCCGGGATATGGCAGGGAAAGGAGCGTCCCCATCGGAATCGGCCTGTGGGCGGTTACATTCCTGGCGCTGGCGGCAGTCCTGTTCCGGCCGGCAGCCTGGTATGAGGCGGTATACCTGGCAGAGGGGCATGTGGATGCCATGCTGCGCGGCCCTGGCAGCGGGAGCGGGCTGTCCTCTGCAGGGAGGATCAACAGGGGGAACCTGTACCGGACCGGGGAAGTGAGGCTGGAGCTGGAAGCGGCCCAGGCGCCCGCAGAGCCCCTCTATCTGCGGGGATTCTCCGGCGGGGACTATGTGGGGAACGGATGGGAGGCGGCCGACGAGGAGGCGCTGTTCGTCGAGATTGCCGATATTCTGGACTGGAAGGAATGGATCGGGATGATCGGGGGGATGTACTATAGCATGTACTTCGTCCTGAATTTCGACATGGACGGAGAAGGGGCGGAGAGGCAGCTTTGTATCGCGCATCCGGACGGAGACTACAGCAGCATCTACACTCCTTATTACAGCAGGAGCAGATGGTACTGGAGGGGAAGGGAGGGCGACCGGGAAGAAGGATATGAGTGTGAATATTATGAGAGGAAGGATATGGGGATTGTATGGGACGGAGAGACCCGTTTGGGAGAGGCAAGGGAATGGTACCGGTCGCTGCAGGGAGCCTGTCTGGAGGTAGTGGAGGATGCCTATACCCGGGTGCCTGAGGAGCTGCTTCCCAGGCTGGCGGCGTTTGCGGAGGAGAATCCCCGGGAGGGCCTGGAGGAGGTCACGGCGTTTATCGGGTATGCCCTGCAGGATATGGCGTCCTATACGCTGACGCCGGGCAGGCCGCCCGTAAACGAGGATATCGTGGAATATTTCCTGTTCGACAACGGAGAGGGATACTGCCAGCATTTCGCGGCGGCGGCCACGCTGCTCTACCGGCTGTACGGCATCCCGGCCCGCTATGCTTCCGGCTATCTGGTGCAGCCCTCTGATTTCAGGCTCCAGGACGGGACATGGAGGGCGGAGGTCACGGACATGTCGGCCCATGCGTGGACGGAGATCTTCCTGGAGGATTACGGCTGGACGCCGGTGGAGGTGACGCCTGCGGCGGACGGGCAGCTGGCCATATCCTATCCGGGGCTGGACAGCGATCTGCTCCGGAGCCTGACAGAACGGGAGCGCCTGGGCGGCGGGGCGGAGAAGGGCCCTGCAGGCAGGGACAGGGAAGCGGAGGAGGCATGGGATGAGGGATATTCCGTGCTTTTTGACATGGGGGAGCACCGGGATCTCTGGCTGGTCTCGGGCTCCTGCCTGTTCTGCTTTGTGCTGTTTGGCCCCGTTGCCCTGGATGACCGGAGGCTGCGGCACCGGGACAGGCTCCGGCAGGCGGACTGTAAGGAAGTATATGCGGGGATGATGGGGCTGCTGCATGCTGCGGGATATTTTCCGGACCTGCAGGGCTGGGAGAGGGAGTTCCCGGAGAGGGCGGCGGAAGCCTTTCCGGAGCTGGCCAGGGAGGAGCTGTGCAGGCAGCAGAAGATTGTGATGAGGGATGTCTATGGGGAGATCCTGCCGGGGGAAGAGGAGGCGCAGTACGTCCGGTGGATGTATTTCAGGATGGCGGAGGCGGTTCTGGGCAGGATGAAAGGATGCCGCAGGCTGCTGTTCCGATACTGGAAAGGGTATTAGGAGCGGAAGAGCGCGGCTGTGGCATAGGAAACCTGGGGATAGCGTACAGCGGGAAGTAGTTATAACCCAAAGGTATAAATATATGAACAAAACGAGACTTCTTTGGGAGGTGTGTTTTGGTATATGATAGATTACAGAAAGCAGGAGAGCTTTTGAAAGCCCGTCAGTCAGCGGCGGAATAAAAGGTTTCTGTCGCTGGCCAGGGGAAAACAACAAAAAACAGGAGGAAATTATGATGAAAAGATTTGGTTGGAAGAAAGCGGCGGCGTTATGGATGGGAATAGTGATGGCAGCCAGCCTTGCGGGATGCGGCAGCCAGGGAGGCGATAGCCAAAGGTCGGGAGAGAGCTCTTCGGAGACCAGACAGGAGAGCGTGGCATCAGAAAGTGCGGAAGAGAGCCTGGCACCGGAGAGCACGGCACCGGAAAGCGCGGAGGAGGGCAGTGCATCGGGAGGCACAGAGGAAAACCCGGAGGAGAGCAGCACGCCGGAAGACGCACAGGAGAGTCCGGCAGAGGGAAACAGCGAGGAGCAGACCGCCCAATCTGACGGAGCGCAGGAAGAGGGAACGGGAGAAGCCGGAAAGACTTTGGTGGTCTACTATTCGGCAACGGGAAATACGGAAAACGTGGCGGGCTACATCGCGGCGGCTACAGATGCCGATATTTTCGTACTGGAACCGGTAGAGCCCTATACCAGCGATGATCTGGACTGGACGAATGCAGACAGCCGTGTGAGCAGGGAACATGATAATGAGGATGAAAGGAACGTGGAGCTGGTGGCTACTACCGTGGATGACTGGGATTCCTATGACACTGTGTTCATCGGATACCCCATCTGGTGGCATATAGCGGCATGGCCGGTGAACGGTTTTGTGGAAGCCAATGATTTTACAGGAAAGACGGTGATTCCGTTCTGCACTTCTTCCAGCTCCGGCCTGGAAGAGAGCGGGGAGCTGCTGGCGGAAGCGGCCGGCACCGGGAACTGGCTGGAGGGAGAGCGTTTTTCGTCCGGCGCTTCCGAGGAGACGGTGCAGGAATGGGTGGCAGGCCTGAATCTGCAGTAAAGTGTGAGAAGAATTTCTAGTCGCTCACAGCATAGGCTGTTTCGCGGAGAAATTCTAAATCTCACACTGAAAAACGCAAGAGCAGCGTTTTCTCATGGATTGTTTGTGCCGCCGGAGGCGGCATGGCAGGAAGTATGAAGGCCTGCAAGCGAACAGGTTCGCTTTGCAGGCCAATCTCCCGCCGGGGTACACAAATCCGAAAAGGGAGAATTGTGATAGCGTGAGGAAAAATCGGGGGTTGTGATGGCATTTTCGCTGATGACAGGGCTTATTACGAACCTGTTGGCCTGATGGGCTTCACAGGCCGCATAAGAATGGAGATTCCTGATGAAAGAAAAAAGAAAGAAAACAGCGGCCGGATGGATTGTATTGGCCGTCCTGGTGGTATTGGTCCTATTGGGGGCATGGTATTTGTTCCTGGGAGGGAAAATCAAAAACGCCGACAACGAAATAGTCTACGGAGAAGAGGGCACAAATTCCCTGGTGGTCTATTTCTCCAGGGAGGGGGTCATACCGGAGGGAGCGGATGCGGTCACCTCGGCATCGCCCAGCTCTAACCGATATGGGGCAACCAGCGACACGGAAGCCGCCGCAGGGATGATCCAGCAGCTTACAGGGGCGGACATGTTCCAGATTCATACGGAGAGGTACTACCGCAGCGCCTTTTGGGGGACCGCGGCTACCGCCTGGATTGAAGAGGCCCTGGACCTGAGGCCCGGACTGGCGGCAATGCCGGAAAGCCTCGACAAATATGACGTGATTTATGTGGGGTATCCCATCTGGTGGTTCAACGCGCCCATGGCCGTGGGGACATTTCTGGAAAGCTATGACCTGAATGGGAAGACGGTGGTGCCTTTCTGCACCAGCACGGACAATGGCATAGATGTCAGCATGGACTATATCCGCGGGGCTGCAGAGGGAGCGGCGGTCCTGGAGGGATACCGTGTCCATAATGCCGATGTGGACGATGTGGCGGCATGGCTTCAGCGGATCGGCATGCTGGAACAGCCGGGCGGGGCGCAGGCTGCGGGAACCGGCTCGGCAGAATCGGGAACAGGGTCAGACCCGGAAACGGAGCCAG
>CAJTSY010000062.1:18649-21877 GCA_910578995.1 uncultured Acetatifactor sp. | reverse complement strand
GTAATCATTTCTTTGAACTCTGTTGTTCTTGTTTCACGCATACACTGCTCTCCCTATCCAATTTTACTGCTTATACTATAGGAAGCAGAAGGAACACTTCCTATAGTTGAATGCGGCGCAAAGAACGCGCCTTTTATCAGAAGCATAGAGATTGCTTCTGATAAGACATATTATACGCAGAAACACGCAAAAAATCAATCGTATTTTTTTACGATTGATTTTTTGCGTGTTTTGGGTCATTAAGTTTCCACAAGCCTTTCATTCTCACCTGCGCCATAGCTTTCAGCCGTGTCAAAGAATGTACAGCCATGCTCAAACGGGCTTTGAATCAGGCGCTGCCATTAAATATGATTGTTATGTCGTTCCAGAATAATCTTCACATAGCAAGCCTAAGTCCCACTATACTCGTGAGCGCATATATTTACTGGCTGTTTGTTTTGCGTAAAGCGCTCACTCGTTATACATTTACGGTGGAAAATATTTTTGACCGTAAATATAAATACTTATGGCAAACGTCATAACTATTCTTACTTTGCCCGAAAACCATCACAGCAACGACAGTCGGCATAGCATGTCAAAGTAAAGATTTTAAAGTCGTTTACCATAAAAGGCCGACTAATTGATGCACAGGCCGCTTGACAAACTCTTTCCGTCGTGTTATACTTCCAACCAATTCAAAACAAAAAGGCTTTGACGAGGAATAGTAAATATTAGGGATTTCACAGAGAGAAGATGGTTGGTGCGAATCTTCAATGAACTAATATGGAAGCAGCCTCCGAGCTGTGAACCGAACAGATCTATCTCAGTAGGCTTCAACGGAGTTCCCCCGTTAACACAGGAAGCAATATCGGAGCAGTCCCGTATTGGCAGAGTGCAGAGAAATCTGAAATTAGGTGGTAACACGGACAGGAAAGTTCGCCCTAAGTTGATATTATATCAGCTTAGGGCTTTTGTTTTGGAGAAATGTCAGAAAGGAGAACGAAGCATGACAGCAAATGAATTAAGAACCATGTATGTAAACTTTTTTAAAGAAAGGGGGCATAAGGAAATTGCATCCGCGTCACTTCTCCCGGAGAATGATCCCACTGTTTTGTTTACCACTGCAGGAATGCATCCGTTGGTACCATATCTGCTGGGCGAGAAACATCCCGCAGGAAAGAGGCTTACGGACGTTCAGAAATGCGTAAGGACGGAAGACATAGATGAGGTAGGAGACGATACCCACTGCACCTTTTTTGAAATGCTGGGGGACTATTTTAAGCAGGAAGCCATTTCCATGAGCTTTGCTTTCCTGACCAATGATCTCCATATTCCCCTGGAAAGACTGACGGTGACGGTATTTGAAGGCGATGAACTGGCGCCGGCCGATGTGGAGGCAGAAGAAATCTGGGAAAGCCTTGGGCTGAAAAAGGAGCGGATTTTCCGATACGGCAGAGAAAATAACTGGTGGGGACCCGCCGGGCAGACCGGGCCCTGCGGGCCGGACACGGAAATCTTCTACGATATGGGCAAGCCCGAATGTGGCCCGGGTTGCGGCCCGTCCTGTCAATGCGGAAAATATGTAGAGATTTGGAACAATGTTTTCATGCAGTTCAACAAGGAGGCTGACGGTACTTTTACGGAGCTGAAGCAGAAAAATGTAGATACGGGAATGGGCCTGGAGCGCGTTTTAACGATTTTGAACGGGAAGGCCAATGTGTACGACACAGAGTTATTTCTTCCCATTATGCAAAGGCTTGAAGAAATTCTGGAAAAGGAAGGCAAATCCATCCCAACGAGGGTGAAAAGAATTATCTGTGAACATACCAGAGCAATTACTTTTATTCTCGGTGACCCCATGAAAATCAGCCCGTCCAATACAGAGCAGGGATATATTTTGCGAAGGCTGATTCGGAGAGTTATCCGGCTGTTCAGGAAAGCGGATATTCATGCAAATTACCTGTGCGAACTGGCCGCAGTGATAATCGGACAATACGGGCCGGTTTATCCGGAGCTTGAGGAAAACAGGGCGTTTATTCTGGAACAGCTGCAGAAAGAATATCAATTGTTTTCCAGGACCCTGGATGAAGGGCTGAAAAAGGCAAACAGGTATCTGGACCGTATGGAACAGGGGGGAATTCTCAGTGGTGAGCTGGCCTTTCAGTTGTACGATACGTTCGGTTTTCCCATTGAATTCACAGCAGAACTGGCTTCGGAAAGAGGATATCAGGTGGATATGGATGGATTCCGGAGGAAGTTTGAGGAACACCAGAACAAATCCAGGCAGGGGGCGGCAGGTAAGTTTGCAGGAGGCCTGGCAGCCAATAATGAACAGACTGCCAGGCTTCACACAGCCACCCATCTGCTGAACGGGGCATTAAGGAAGGTTCTGGGTGAGGAAGTGTCCCAGAGAGGCAGTAATATTACTTCCGAACGCTTAAGATTTGATTTTTCTTTTGGACGGAAGGTCACAAAGGAGGAACTGGAGAGAGTCGAGGATATCGTAAATGAAGCCATCCGGAAAAAGATTGATGTCATTCTGGAAGAGATGACTCCCGAGAGGGCTTATGAAGAAGGCGCTGTGGGCGTTTTTTCGAAGAAATATGGCGAAATGGTTAAAGTGTTCACAATCCCCGGATATTCTAAGGAAATCTGCGGCGGTCCCCATGCCCGAAATACCGGGGAGCTTGTTTCTTTTAAAATTATAAAGGAAGAGGCATCCTCTGCCGGTGTCAGACGAATCAAAGCTGTTATCAATGCGCAATAGTTTCGTATTGTCAGGGGCAGTGGAAATTCCTGCCCCTGACACGAGGCAAAATTTGGAAGGGCC
The DNA here is from genome assembly GCA_910578995.1 of uncultured Acetatifactor sp. Taxonomy (GTDB): domain Bacteria; phylum Bacillota; class Clostridia; order Lachnospirales; family Lachnospiraceae; genus Acetatifactor. The sequence goes on along the minus strand of CAJTSY010000062.1, from coordinate 19,068 downwards.
CGTTACTGTCATTTCTTCCGCGCGAATGCCACAAATTATGAAATCTGTAGTAACACTTACAACGAAAGACCACCAACTGTATATGCCAGCGCTGAACAGATTAGTTGATTCTGGCAGCCTTAAGTATAACAAAATATAACTGCACTATGGAAAAAGCCGGAATCAACCGGCTCTCCCAATCAGAACCTTTTTCCCACAGAACGCAAAACCATACTTTTTAATTCGTTCTGTCGGAATACCTCTTGCCCGCAATATGGCTTCATACTGTTTTTCCTCGATCTGCTTCAGCGCTTCCTCCACCGTATCCGCCAGCTCCGCTTCCGTATCCGAGTCCTGCACCTTAAATTCTATAATAATTGCATCTCTTTCGCGATCATTAGCAGTTGCTTCCAGACCTGAAGTGTACGAGATTTCGGCTC
>CAJTSY010000062.1:11243-18549 GCA_910578995.1 uncultured Acetatifactor sp. | reverse complement strand
CTGCTTAACTTCTCCTCTCCTATCAGACAGGCCAAATTCATCCAGGGCCGCGAACACTTCTTCTTCCGTAAATCCAAAGCTGTCTGCATATTCCTCTGCGGTAGCAGTCACAACTTTTAAATTATTCAAATCCGAAAACATGGACTCTCTGCTCACTCTTGTAATCCCTGTCATGAGCGCACGCTCCAGATAGGGATTTGTCTTGAATGTAGCATTGAACAGACTTCTGGTAAAGGAAACAATTTCCTCCCAATACCCATTAACATAGGCTTCCTGCATGGGCGTGTCATATTCATCCAGAAGCACTATCACCTTTTTCCCATAATACCGAAAAAGGATTTCTGATAAAACGCCTATGGCATCTGTGGCAACATATTCCTCCATGTCCACGGAAATCTTTCGGAAATATTCCTTTTCCTGATCATTCAGCTTTTCCCTGTCCAACAGATAATAGAAATGATTGTAAACCGACGCAATAATCTGGCACATTTTCTTTTGGGCATTCCGGTATGTTGTCTCTTTCACTTTGGCAAAGCTGAGCATGATGACAGGGTAAGTGCCCTGCAGAGCCCTGTATTTCTCCTCTTCCCATATGCGCAGTCCCCGGAACAAATCTTCCCTGCCCGCATATTCCACGGAAAAGAATTTCTCCAACATATTCATATTCAATGTCTTGCCAAATCTTCTGGGACGGGTAATCAATGTTACGCTGTCTCCACGCTCCCACCATTCTTTGATGAAGCGGGTCTTGTCCACATAAAAATAGTTTTCTTTCCTAATTGATTCAAAATCCTGGTTTCCAATGCTTACTGTCCTTGCCATGCATCCCCCTTTCCCCACGGACTATCTTCCATATGCCACAGCAAACCTGCCGTATACATTCAGTATGCCGGATTCATGCCGTAAACGCAATGGGAACTTGCAAACATGGCTTACGTAAAGAAATCCGTCCAGGACCTGAAAGCCAGGAAAGGCACCCCATCAACGATACAAGACCGCCTCGTCTACCATATGGAAAACGGGCGGCTCTACATCGCCCATTGCAAAGGTCATTATGGAGATAAACAGCTCACCCCTCTTCCTTCCGCACCCTGCCCAGACTTGCCGCCAGCCCCAACAATCCCATCCCCGCGATAATCCCCACTGAGACCCCCGCCGGGCAGCTCTGGCCGGACATGTGTCCCGTTACCAGAAGGTAGGATGCGGCCCAGGGATAAAACCCCGCCACTCCTGTCCCTGACAGGACGACATTGACCAGGATCACGGCGGCGACGGTAATCATGGGCACCATAAATCCTTTCGTCCTTATGGTAAGGCCGATAAAGGGAAGCTGCGTAACGCACAGGAAAGCGCCTCCGAAAAGTATCCTGATGAGAAAGAACAGGGCGCTTAAAGGCGTCAGTTCCGTCACAGGAATCACATAGATATTCTTCAGCGTACCCAGGATTCCAATCAGCAGAAACCTGGAGCGTTTCAGTTTTATCCATTCACATCGCAGCAGTCTAAGCAATTCCCTCACCTTCCGTTATCCTTCTGAAATGTTCTTCCAGGCTGTCCTCGCAGGTGCGGGCCTGGGAAACCTCCAGTCCGTCACCCCGAACTCCTTCGGGGGCAGTTCATAGGTTCCGTTGGCGCAGATAACCAGGCGGTTGTCCGTGTCGATGGTAAGGCCGTCAAAGGCTATCTTTTCCGGCATCCCCCGGGACTGAAGCTGCCCTTCCTGTTCTCTCCCTGACCGGCAAATGTTTAGAACAAATGCCAAATCAAAACGCTGTCTTCCCCTGCCCGTCACATTTCCGCCGTCACCGAAGCCACGGTCTCTGCCGCTTCCACCACCCCGGGCCCCTCGGACATCACTTCCCCGTTTTCCGCTGTTTCCCCGGGATCCTCATATGCTTTCTCCTCCTCGTCCTCCCATAGAGAATCGTATTTCTCCTTCTTCTGCCGCTGTACCATGGCTCCGATGCTTTTCGCCGTCTGGTACATTTCTTCGCTGTATTCCATAAGCTTTTTCTCGTCGGCAGCAGGTACGATGGCGCCCCGCATAATGCGGCGGGCCACCTCCATAATCTTCGCCATATCTACCGCGTAATCCTCCGCCGCATCCGCCTGCTGTTCCGCTGCCGCATTATTCCAATAGGCGCAGTACTGCTCCGCCAGATCGCTTAAGTAATCCTGGTAGTCCTCCTGCTTCTCCTTCAGGGCATCCAGTGTCAGCTCCAGAGTAGCTGCCTCCGATTCGTACTGTTCCTTCCCGTCCGGATACGCTTCCATCCGGCGGCGGAGAGCCTGCAGCTGCTTTGACACGGATGCTCTCTCCTTCTGATATGCCCTTACCTGCTCTCTGTAAACCGCCTGTACTTCTCCTATCTTCATCCCGCTTCCCTCCTGTATGCTGATATGATTACCCCTATTTTACTCCACATAAGCACAAAAAGCACGGAAAAGATAGTAATTTCTGTTATTTCCTTTTCTTTTTGAGAAAGCCTGCCCCAACGCCTGCCAATCCCATACCTGACAGGATGCAGAGCAGCATCCACTGCATCAGATGGTGTTCATCCTTTGTGGAAGGTGATGTGCGTTTTTCACTATTGTCGCCGTTTTCCTCATCATCCTTTTCCCTGTCCTGATTCCCTCCGGATCCATTCTCATCCTCCGGCTTATCTTCTCCGGGTTTCTCGGTTTCCCCGGGCTTCTCCTCCAATACTTCAAACACCCCGTCCACCCTGCCGTCCTGATAGAGAACCGCAATGCTGTGGGAGCCTGCGGAAAGGCCGTCCAGGGCATTCCTGCCAAGGACAATAACCGTACTGCCCTCTCTTACCTCATACTGCCCGGAATCAACTTCCCTGTCATCGATCAGAATTCCTGTAAATTTACTGACCAGACCATTTACCCTGAAGACAATGCTGCCGTCTGTCCCCTTTTTCCACTGGCTTCCGTCGCCCTCCAGGATCCGATAATCCGTCAGTGCTTCCAGGAGCCGATTCAGCCTGTCCGGGTCAACCAGTGTCTTCTCATGTTCCGTCAGGCCCTCCCATGCCTGCCTGGCCTGGTCTGCAGCTTCCACAGCGGCCCTGTCATCCGGACGGACACCTTCTGCGTCAGGCAGTGCGGCAATGGTTTCCGCTGCCGTCTGCACTCTCTCAATGCATGCCAGAGTCTCCCGTACCCGTACAAGCTCCGCCTCAATCCGCTGCTTCTCCTCCTCCGTACAGTCTCCCCCCTGTCCCTGAAGCAGGATTTCAAATACATCCTCTACCTTTTCCAGGATCTCCTGATCCGATAATTTCACCGTATCGGGGCCAATCCCGCTGATGGTTTCCGCCAGAGCGCTGACGGGCTTCATGGTAATGGTGACCAGGGCTTCATTTCCCACCTGGTCCACTGCGTGAATGCGGTATATCTCATCTCGGTTTCCCGGAAGCACAATGTCCCCGGAAACCTCCTTTCCGTTCAGGGTGATTCTCCCCGGGTGCTCCTCCGTCACAGTCACTGTCTGGGTCACGTAATATGTGCTGCCGTCAGTCACCCCCCCGACAACGGGCGCCTTCATGTCAAATTCTCCGCCCTCCGAGGCAAAGTACAGGATGTTTCCGGCCATGTCCTGCGCTTTTACATAGAGAATGCATTTCTCCCCGTCCCGGGCGCTGACGCTGAAACTGCCTTCCTCCGTCCACTGCTCCTGCTTCCACTGGGTAAAAGCTTCCAGTTCCTCCCGGGACAGCGCCCTTTCCGACTGATGCCAGGAAATGCTGCGGATTCCGCTTAAACTGTCCTTCACACGGATCCCAACCTGTATATCCCCGCCGAACAACTGCCAGGACACCGCTTCCTCCGGAAGTCTCTTCACGGAGATGCCGTCAAAAGTAATATCCCACTCCTCCGGCTGAGTCCGGTCCAGTTTGTAGGATTCGGTAACGGCCCGGGAAATCAGCCCTGTCTGCGTATTTTTCACATAAAAGACCACAGTTCCCTCTCCGGTTTCCTCTGTACGGCTAAGGGACGGAACCCATTCATCCGCCAGGGTGTTTCCCAGGGAAAGCAGATACCCCTCTTCTGCCTGGATCACGAAATCTTCCCTTACCCAGCCGTCCCCATTCAGCTGCGCAAGATAATCCGTCCCTTTCGCCGCCTCATACTCATTCACAATCTCAAAAGTCCGGCTGCCGTTTACCGCATATCTCCCCCCAGGATTATCCGTAATAATCACCCGTGCCGTACCTTCCGATGTATTCGCTTCGTATGTTACGCTGTATTCCTCTTCCGGAATAACCGCACCCCCATACTTCACTGTCACAGAAGGCGTCTTTGGATGCCCGTCGTAATGAAAAACTTCTTCCGAAAGCCCTATTACCGGATCATTCACCTCGATCACAGACACGATCTCGATGGTAAAGAAATAGTCATAAGAGCTGTAACCTCCTTCCTCATTCTGAAAGGGTACCCGGAAGGAAAACTCGTGTCCTCCTATTTCCAGGGATTCCAGATATGCTTTTTTCACCTGAAAAGTCAGACGGTTCCCTTCCTCTGTTACAGAATAGCAATCGCTGTCCACATACTGATGCGAGGAATTGTCCCACAAATGCGCCCGGGAAACCGTTCCCTCAAACATAAGCCCTTCAAACGGGACAGACAAATCTTCCTCCATTCCCCTGGTAATACTGCAGGCATCCTTCTCCGGAACCCCCAAAAACCGAACATATCTATCATACTCCACAGATTTTCCGTTCAGGGATCCGGTGATATGTACATGGACATTTCCCGGCCCGGCAGTTGTGAGACGGTTTCCCTCAATGACCGCATCGGAAGCTGTGGTTCCCTCCTGCAGCACTCTGTAGGAAAAATCGGGCGATTTTCCCCTATGTGAAGTTACTCTGCATTTTTGCGAGGGACCGGTATCTCCTGTGAGATAGGTTGCCAGAATAACGGCCGGCTGATCCTCTTCCCCCCGCAGGAGAAACATGGTCTCCCGCAGAGGCGATTCGTATATACTGCAGGTGCACAGCGCTTCCGGCTCCCCTACATACCAGCCCAGTCCCTTCCAGAAAATGCCTCCTCCTGGAGCTCCCGCCTGTACGTTTTCCGTCTTAATCACATAATCGGGATGTCCGGATACAAAGCAATTGTCCGGCGTCCCATGGGGCGTAAGGGCAAATGCAGCCGCAGGCATGGGATTCGGAACACCCGTTCCCTCCCCATTCAGCCACTGAAATCCGGCGCTTCCTTCCGGTATTTCCTCAAAGTGCAGGGCGGAAGACGGACTGGTGCGCAAAATCAGTGGATTATTGCGAAATTCCGTCGGCGGCATGTTGGATTGAATCTGCCCGATCACCCGCAGCGCGCCGCCGTCCACAATCAGTTTCTCCGTGCAGGTTCTCAGTCCGGTATCGTCATTGGAATAGGAATCGTCGTCAAAATTTACATAACTGTCCTGAATCAAGATAGTTTTAAATTGATTTTTCTCTATATAGGAACCCTTCAGACCGGGATTGCTCTTCCAACTGCCCTCTTCTCCGCAATTAATATAGGAAAGAACTGCGCCCTTTGCATTTCCAAGCACATTCCCTTTTATTCTCAGATTGGTTACATCCGCCTCTTCCAAAGTAACAGACAGATTCCCCGATATGGGAGCAGCAAGCGCAAGCTCCGGCCACTTTCCGTTTTTCAGCGAGATATTCACATCCTGCAGCTTCCCCAACCCTGTTCCTGCGTCATAATTTCCGTTCTCATTAATCTGTCCGAATATCATGGCACTGTTTCCCATGCTTCCTCCTGACAGCTCAAAGGACAGGGAACCGGAAATCCCTACATTACTGCCTGTGCCGTTGTCATGTCTTTCCTTAAATGCCCAGAAGCTGTCAACAGTACCTCCCTGGATGCGGATATCCACATTTTCCACCAGAGCTTCCGTGCCGTTATAGCCTGCACCGGATGCATATATTCTGTCTACATACCCGCCGTTTACCGTAACCCTTGAGGTTCCGGCCACATAAGAGGTTTCTTCTCCTCCCGCATACATTTCATAGTGCACGGTTCCTCCGTTTACCGTAATATTGCTTCCCCCTACCCAAGCTCCCCGCCAGGCTCCGCCTCCGTAGACATTCTTCCAGAACTCTCCGCCGTTAATGATGATATTGGCGCTGCCCAGGACTTCCGTCCGGTATGTATCATCAAAACCGGCTCCGCCGCCATAGACCCATCCGTTTACCTGGGCGCCCTCCCCGAATACAAGCTTGGTATTGCCTGTGACGGTACCGGAATACTCATTGCCTCCAAAAACCGAATTAACAATGGCATTCTCTATCCGAAGGGAAGTATCCCCGTTAATCCGCCCGAAAATGCCTCCCCCGTATATTTTTCTCTCCACACGCCCTCCGGTTATATGCACAGATGTATTTCCGTTTGTTTCCGCCCGTTCTCCTCCGCCTGTGACAAATCCCACATTTCCGCCGGATATATTTACCTCGGCACTGCCTGTCAGAGTTCCCCCTTCGCTGCCTCCATATACCAGCCATGCATTTCCGCCGGATATATGTACATTGGAGCTGCCCGTCAGATTCCCATTCGCATTTCCGCCGAAAATCTGCAAAACGGTTATAAAATTGCCGTCATATATATCGTCATAAGAAGTGAAACCTCCGGTAAGCCTTACGCTTGTATCATATTGAGCCTCCCCATCTGCCCCGCCGCCATATATAGTGGAATTTACCAGAAAATATCCATATCCCTCCGCGTAATAAATACCGTTGCCAGTAAGTTCGCCATTCCCTCTAAACCCGGTTATTTCCTCCTCCGGATCACCCACACCGTTATTATTCAAATCCACATACAGCTCCGCATACCTTGCATCCTTTGAAGACGCAGTTATAATCAACGGCTGTCCGTTGGCATATATCCTATGCTTATAATCGGATACAGTTTCATATGTCACTGAAAATGTCTGCCCTGTATCCAGGGCTGCACTCTCCGCCGCCCTGTCCGAAAGTCCCTCCGCAGGCAGCGTTCCATCCTCCCCTGCGGCTTCGTCCCCCGGGGGCGTGCTGCCGCAGATCATGTCCGAGGAATCCGCATCCTGTTCCGGCTGACCTGGGTCTCCCGGCTGTTCCGGTTCTTCAGGCGCCGGTTCTTCAGGCTGGCCTGAGCCTTCTGACTGCTCTGAACCTTCAGGCTCCCCTTCTGCTTCCGAACCTTCTGGCTGTTCCGATTCTTCTTCCGGCTGCTCTCCTGCTTCCGGCTTTCCTGACAGCTCCGGTTCTTCCTGCTCCTCCGGCTGCGAATCCTCCGCCTCCTCTCCTGCTTCCGG
>CAJTSY010000062.1:7866-11143 GCA_910578995.1 uncultured Acetatifactor sp. | reverse complement strand
CCGGTTCTTCCTGCTCCTCCGGCTGCGAATCCTCCGCCTCCTCTCCTGCTTCCGGTTTTCCTGACAGCTCCGGTTCTTCCTGCTCCTCCGGCTGCGAATCCTCCGCCTCCTCTCCTGCTTCCGGCTTTCCTGACAGCTCCGGTTCTTCCTGCTCCCCTGGCTGCGAATCCTCCGTGCTCTCTCCTGCTTCGGAGTTTCCCTGCGGCTCCGCCTCTTCCGGCTGTTCCTTAACCAGATTCCCGTCCGCATCTGCTTCCCTTGAAATCTCCGCACCGGAAGCCGCCGCTTTGCCGTCCGCACCACTGACATTTCCACTATCCCTGCGCGTGCCATCTCCCGCCGGGTTCTCCGGAACCGTCACCTCCATACCAGACTCCGCTGACGGCCTTTCCTGTGTACTTCCCCCGAAACCAGTCTCCTGCTGCCCTGATTTCGAACCCTCCACAGAACCGGCCCAGGCTGTCTCCCCTGCGGAAAACAACGAAAGTACCATTGCCGCCGCCAACAGGATCCCCGTTCCCCGCCGTACCGTTTTGCAGCCCAATCCTTTCTTCCACACTGACTTTCCCGTACCTTCCTTCCGTTTTGCCATACTGCTTTTTCTCTCCTCCATACCTCAGATTCTCTCCTTCACCCTTTCTGCCATCCTGTCGGCAGCTGTCTGTCTCCGCTCCTGTTTTGAATCTTCCAATTTACAGCCTGCACGAACATTCTGTGGGAAAATACCCGCCCTCCCCACTCTTCATATTTCCAAATTGTAGCAAAATATGAACCAAAAAAAAGCCTTCTGGCAGGAAAGTCAGTTTTCTGGCAGAAAGGACATCAAATTTACCCCAAATCGGGATGTCCCGAATTTGATAAATCTATCTTTATATGGTAAAATCAGATTGGATTTCAGTATGAATTGAGGTGGAACTAATTTTAAAGATAGCAATTGTCGACGACGATCCGGAATGCCTGAACGAAATAGCCGGACTCTGTATGGATTTCAGCGCACACTCCCGCTGCCCGGCGGAAACAGTCCCCTTTTTAAACGGCCGGGCTTTTCTTGACGCATTTGAAGCGGGAAGCTTTTCCATTGTCTTCATGGATATCTACATGAAGGGAATGGACGGAATTTCCGCCGCCCTGAAGCTGCGGAGCCTGGACAGCAGCTGCCTCCTTATCTTCCTGACTTCCAGCCGGGAATTCATGCCTGACGCCTTTTCCTGCCACGCCTTCGAATATATCACCAAGCCCTTCTCCCGGCAGCGTATTTTCGGTGTGCTGACAGACGCCCTGAAAGTACTCCCCCTGATGCCCAAATACCTGGAACTTACAGAGGGCAGGAAAACGGTCCGCATCCTGCCTGACAAAATATGCTCCATTGTCACGGATGCCCATTACCTTGATATTACGCTGACGGACGGCGAAAAAATACGGTGCCGTATGACCATGTCGGAATTCCTGGAAAAGACTGACTTTGATACCCGTTTTCTCTCCGTCAACAAGGGAATTGCGGTAAATGCAGACTACATTGTTACCTTCGAAAATAATTGCTGTATCCTGGAAGGAGGAGCCCGGTTCCCGGTCCGGGTACGGGACAGGGCCCGAATTGAACAGGCCGCACAGGATTATATTTTCGAAAAAATACGCCGGCAGCATATGCACTATCAATAATACCTTGCCCCAAAGAAACCTTGCCCGATTTCCATTTATGGCAATTTGTGCCGCATGCGCAGCAATTTATACCCACAAACGCACTTAATTGCCGTCTGCACATGGCACACCGGGATGCACACAAACCGCAAGAGCATACGATTTGGCGCACGGCTGTCTTGCATACCATAGAATGCAAGTAAGCATTCCATGGTCAAGAATTGAGCAAGGGAGCTCATTTTGACTGCACGGTTTCCGCAAAGCAAGCTACGGGACTTTAACGGTATAACGAGTTAACGCATCAGCAATCCAGAGCTGAAAGCGGCAATTAAATGCGCCCACGAGTATAAACTCATACTCAAAAACGTTTGCCGATTGGAATTTTATAACAGGAGGACGATTCATGGAAAATACATACAAGTGGCTGTCAATCCTGCTGCAGCTTCTGGTTCTCATCCCCAGTACGGCATCCTGCTATCTTTCCGCAAAAAACCAGATGAAATATTCCCCGGGAAAAACCGCCGCCCTGTGCACCGCCCTGCTCCTGCCCTATTCCCTGGTTTTCGCCGCACTCCATGTTCTGCTGCACATCGACATATATGCCATGCTTCTTCCGTCCCTGGTTGTGTTCTTTTTTCTATACCGCCGCACGGTAAACCTTGACTTTCCCCGGGCCCTGGCCATCTATACAGGCATCTGTGCCATAGAAACCTTCCCTGCCCAGTTCGCCTATTCCCTGGATGCCGCCCTTCACCCTGCCTCCGGCGCGGCAAACCTTTCTCCGGAAGGAGCTCTCTTTCACCTGGGGCTCTCCCTTCTGCTGCTGGCAGCTTTCTCCTATCCTGCCACACGGCATTTTACCCAGACTGTGGACACACTTGACGCTGCCAGGGTATGGCACTCCACTACACTATTGTCTTCCCTTTTCTTTTTCTTCAACATCCTTGCCGTCCCGCGTTCCTACAGCACCCTGTACGCAGGCCGGATGAAATTGCTTTTTCCCGCATTCGAAGTCGTGGCGCTGGCAGTGCTTGTGACAATCTATCTGCTCTTCTACCAGGGGGCCAACGTTATCCTGGAACACACGGCGCTGCAAGAACGTACCCGGCTCCTGGAAATGCAGTCCCACCAGTACCTTGCCCTGCAGGAATATATGCGGCAGACCGCAAGGCTCCGCCATGACTTCCGCCATTCCATACGCCTGTTAGCTTCCCTGGCGGAACGCGACGACATAGACAGCATCCGGAGACACCTGGCAGAATACCAGGTCAGCCTCGAAGGAAACGCCGTAGTTAACTACTCTAAAAACGCGGCCCTGAACGCCCTGTTCGGCTATTATCAGGATGCGGCATCTTCCGCAGGCATAGAAACCGACTGGCGCATTGCACTTCCGGAACCCCTGCCTTTTCCGGAGCTGGACATGGCGGCATTGTTCGGAAACCTTCTGGAGAACGCCATCGCCGGATGCCGGACCCTTCCTTCAGGCTCCCGCTACTTCTGCCTTACCGCAGAGATCCGCCATGAAAACAGACTTTATGTGGTTTCCACCAACAGCTTTGACGGAAATGTGAAAAAAGACAAAGCCGGATACCGTTCCACCAGACACAGCGGACTGGGCACCGGCCTTGCCTCTATTGCC
>CAJTSY010000062.1:5898-7766 GCA_910578995.1 uncultured Acetatifactor sp. | reverse complement strand
GCGTAATGCCCCTGCCTCTCCAGAAGTGTCTCATGGCTTCCCCGCTCCACGATCTCCCCGTCCCGGAACACTACGATATCGTCGCAGAACCGGCAGCTGCTCATACGGTGGGAAATGTAGATACTGGTCTTGTCCTTCACCATCTCATGGAAGCCCGCATACACTTCCGCCTCGCTGATGGGGTCCAGAGCGGCGGTGGGCTCATCCAGTACCACAAAGGGAGCGTCCTTGTACAGCGCCCTGGCAAGGGCCAGCTTCTGGGCCTCCCCGCCGCTGACATCCACGCCGCCCTCCCGGTCCTTGAAAAGCAGCGTGTCCGTCCCCTGGGGAAGCCCCTCCACGAACTGTGCCGCCCCGGCCCGGACCAGGCAGTCCTGCAGCCGGGCGTCATCCCGTTCATAGGCCGTGACAATATCCTGCCACAGGGGGAATGAAAAGAGCTTGAAATCCTGGAACACCACCCCGAACAGCTCCCGGTATTCCTCCTCCCGGTATTTCCGGATGTCGATGCCGTTTAAGGTGATAACGCCCTCCGTGGGCTCGTACAGCCTGCAGAGGAGCTTGATAAAGGTGGTCTTGCCCGCGCCGTTCTCCCCCACCAAAGCAAGCTTATTCTTCATGGTGAGCTTACAGTTGACATGCTTCAGGATCATCTCCTCACTGCCTGGATAGCGGAAGCTCACATCCTTAAATTCAATCTCATACTCCCCGTCAAGGCGCTTCTCCACGGGAATGGTTCCTGTGGCATGCTTATTTTCCATCTTCATCAGTTCCAGGAAATCCGTCATGTAGTCATTGGCCCGCTTAATCTGCGTGTTGTGCCAGGTAACACCCTGAAATCCTCCCGCCAGCTTCATCAGGGCTCCCGTATACTGGGTAAATGCGCCTATGGTGATGGCGCCTGTCAGCACCTTCACAGCCACGAACAGGTAACTGAATACGGTGAAAAAGCCATTAGTGAGATTCGCGTTCAATACTCCCCTGGTCTCCACATCGCACATATTCTCGTAAAACCCGCTGCTCTTTTCATTCCATTTTGCCATGTTGTCCATCAGCATCCCCTGCATATCGTACATGCGGATCACTTTTGCCGCCTGCAGGTTCATCATGACTCTGGCCAACAGATAATTCAGCTGCATTTCCATCCCCGCATGATCCTGGAGATATTTTTTCGTATTTTTGATCATTCCGGACGCTTCCGCGGCCCTGATCACCATGATCAGAGCCAGGAACAGGAGCACCAAAGCCACGGAGACGGCCGGCCTGGCGGCAAAAGCAAGCAGAGACCCTTTTGTCCGTGGACGGCTGAAGCACAGCACGCCGATCATCCCCGCCGCCGTCCCGATCTCCAGAAGCCCTGTCAGCAGCCCCTGGTAATATGTCACGATACTGCCCAGTCCTCCGTACATGGAAGCGATGCGCTCCGATGTGAAAATCTTCTCCGACACCTGGGGCTGCTCCATGGTCTCGTAATCCAGGGAGGCTGCCTTCTCCCGCATCATCACCATAAAAGCCAGGGAACAGCGCTGGGAAGATTTTGCATAAGCCTTTTCCACCAGCTGGGCTGCCGCTCCCAGGATAAGCCCTGTCAGAACCGTCACGCATCCCCGGAAAAATCCCTCCGCAAACCGGCCTGCAAGCAGGGTATCAATGAACCTGGCCGTCAGATACAGGTTCAGGTAAGCGGCCGTCACCTGCAGGACCGTATTGATGATCCGCAGGGGAATGGCGGAAGAATCCACTTTATGTACGATTTTCATCAGTTCCAGTCCTGTCTTGTGATATTTCACGGCTTCCCGCAGCTTTTTTGATACGGCTGTCTCTCTTCTCTTATTATTCTGCCTCTCATGATCCAGCCCCTCTTTATT
>CAJTSY010000062.1:1699-5798 GCA_910578995.1 uncultured Acetatifactor sp. | reverse complement strand
TCCCGATAATCTTCCTCGTAATACTGCGCCTGTGTGCGGAACATGGCGGCGTAGGCCCCCTGCTTTTCCATCAGCGCTTCATGGCTGCCTTCCTCCACAATCCTTCCCTTCTCCATATATAAAATACGGTGGCAGAACTTGGTGGAGCTCAGCCTGTGGGAGATAAAAATACTGGTTTTGTTCTGTGTCATCTGGAAATATTTGTCATACATCCTGCTCTCCGCAATGGGGTCCAGGGCGGCGGTGGGTTCGTCCAGGATCACGATGGGCGCGTCCTTATAGAGGGCCCTGGCCAGCATCAGCCGCTGAAGTTCTCCCCCTGACAGGGTTACGCCGGCGGCATCCAGATCCTTATTCAAATTGGTCTGTTCTCTCCCTGAAAGCTCCCGGACCCTGTCCCACAGCCCTGCGTCGCGGAGACTCTTTTCCACTTTTCCGGAATCGGTTTCATCCGCCGCCCTGCAGGAGACATTATCCGCCAGAGGGAAGGAAAAGGCGAATACTTCCTGAAACACCACCGCAAACTCCTTCCTGTAATCCTCCGGCGACAGCAGGGACACATCCTGGCCGTCCAGGTATATTTTCCCCGAAGTGGGCCTGTACAGTCCGCATATCAGCTTGATCAGGGTAGATTTTCCGGCGCCGTTCATCCCCACCAGGGCAAGCTTTTCCCCCGGCCTTATGGTCAGGGTCAGATCGTGGACCGCATCCTTTCTTGAATGGTTCTCTTCCATTGATTGCCCTTCCTCCCTGGAAGGGTTCTCATAACAAAATGAAACATGTTCCAGGCGGATTTCGTGGATTTTGCCCGGATTCGCCACCTTAGCATTTTGTCGGGAGTCCTCTCTGGAAAAATCCAGGAAATCCCGGTAACGGCTCATGTAGCGGTTATTTTTCAGCATTTCCCCCATAGCCGACGTCAGGGAATTCATCCATCCCCCAAAGCCTCCCACGATTCCCACGCAGAGCAGAAAACCTGCCAGATTTATATTTCCCAGTGCCATCTGATGAATCAGATAAGCGTATATAAGCAGATCTCTTACGGCGGACAGCGCTTTCTCAAAGAGAGAGGCATTGATGGAACAGTTTCTCTGCCTGCCGCTCCAGTAAGCCATTTCCTCCGTCATCTTCCCGAATGCCGCCCGAAACCAGTCCCACATCCGATACAGCCTGATATCCTTGCCGTTGGCCGGAACCAGAACCTCCCGTTTCAGGTACTCATATCCCTGGCTGACCTTGATGTACTTTTCCGCATGCCTGATGGTCCGCTGATCCGCGTAAACATTCACCGCCATACACACCCCCGAGGAGCCCGCCAGAAGCAAAAGCAGCCAGAAATGAATTCTGCCTATGATCACGGAATATACGGCCAACCCTGCCAGAGCGATGACCGCATTCGCAAATGCGTCCAGAAAGGCCTCTATTCCGGTATCATTGCCGTAATAAATATTTCCCCTTGCCCCTTCCATCTTCCTCTGGCCTTCGGCGCTTTCAAACTTCTGAAAATCCGCCGTCAGGGCCGCCTCAAACAGTTCCGCTCCCAGGCGTATGCGGAACATAAATCTTCCCTTCCTGCTCACCGAACCCAGATAATCCCCGGCTGTGCCCATGGCCTGCAGCGCCACAACATAACCTGCCATGGACAGGAAGATGAGCTCCGGCTTCCACCCGCTTCCCAACAGGTAAACCACCGCGCTGGGCAGAGCCATGGCCGCAAAGGGGCGCAGGACGGCCAGGACGATATGGCCTCCCATGACTGCCAGATACCGGGCTCCCATGATTTTTCGGAATCTGGAGAAAGCGGATCTGTAGTTGTCCCACAGGGGGTAGCGCCTGTAATCCGCCGCTTCTTCTGCTTTCTTTTTCCTGGCTGGCTTTTCTTCTGCATTTGTATTTCTTTTCTTCTTTTCTCTTCCCATCTTTTCCTTTTATTTCCTTTCTTCTCGTTTCCTTTCCCTATGATTTTTTCGTTTCCCTGGCTTTTGTTTGCTGTTGTTCTATTTCCTTTGCTGTTGTTTTCTTCTGTTTCTTTCACTTTTGCATTCTTTTCTTTCGTTTTGTTCCCTTTTGTTTTCTTTTCTTCCGTTTTGTTTTCTTCAGTTTCTTTACTTTCGTTTTCCTTACTTCTGTCTCCTTTGCTTCCGTTTCTTTACTTTCATTTCCATTGCCATAATATTTCTCTCCCTGTCTTCCTTGCCTCTTATGCTTTGTGCAACGATCTCCTTTCCGAAGCCGTACCGCTGTCTCTTTCTCCTCAGAGTTCCAGACAGGCATGGAGCCTCTTTTCCTGCCCTGTACTGCTGTCTCTGCGCAGCCGGCTGACCAATCTCTCTAAAACCACCATAATATAAAAATCCCCCAATTGGGGGATTGTCGCACGAAATGTTGAATTTGCAGCACGAAATGTAAGAAACCCTCGCGGCTTCTTCTCAGGCGTTCTCCGCGTCCAGGTTCTTTTCCCTGTGTGTTCCTTCAGCATCACAAAGCACCTGCATCCTTTTCTATCCATGCAGCACTGGCACCGCTTCGGTCTATACATAACCGACCGCTCACAACGGCAGCGTTACCTCCGCGGCAAAAATGCCCGGCTCGTTGGCCAGGGTCAGGAATCCTTCATACTTGTCCGCCAGAGCCTTCACCCGCTTCATGCCCAGGCCGTGGTTGCCCCGCTTGGTGGAAATGTAATTCCTCTCGTTGAAGTCCAGTTCCTCCCTGGCAGAATTCTGGATGGATATATACAGCTGGGATTTGTTCACCACCATATAAATGCGCAGGAAACGCTGCTCCGCCGGAATCTTTTCACAGGCCTCCAGGGCATTGTCCAGAAGATTGCCCAGCAGAACGCACAGGTCCACATCCTCCACGGCAAACGTCTCCGGCAGAATGGCCTTGCAGTTCACCCGGATTCCCTTCTGCCCCGCCAGGGACAGTTTGCTGTTTAAAATGGCGTCTGCCATCAGGTTTCCGGACTTTACATAGGTGTCCACCTCGTCCAGATTCTGCTCCAGATCATCCAGGTAGTCCTTCATTTCCTCCAACTGTCCCGCAGCAATCTGGGCCTTCATCGCCTGCAGGTGATTGTGGTAGTCATGCCTCCACCCACGCATGTTCAGGTAGATTTCCTTCACTTCCTCATATTGGTGGCTCAAAATATCTCTCTGAAAAAGTTCCGTCCTGGCCTGAAACCCCCGGTTCCAGGAGGAAAGGGTTCCCTCCAGACATAAAAACAAAAGAAGCTCCAGGCACAAAATTCCGAGAAGCGTCCGCACATCCGCCGTTCCCCTGTTACTCCAAACATACAGGCACAAAATTCCGTATACAGATGCGTTCAGGAAACCGCTCCCTATCCGGAAATAGCCCTTCGCGTATGCCAGCATCCATAGGAAAAATACCATTACCGCCCCATTTAGCAGTACCGGCAGCACCGCCCCGGAAAACCGGGCACACAAAATCAGCAGCAGTCCTGGCGCCAACACCTTCCACCACTGCTGTCCGAAGGGTTCCCCGTCATAAAACAGCACATATAAAAAGAAGATCAGCACCGTAAGGAGCCACCCCCACAGGGCAGGCCAGCCTGGCGCGAAACTTCCGGGCTTCTCCGCCAAAACCCGCCATATTCCGGCAACTTCACCAGGTTCCTGTTCTGCCTCCGCTGACCATACTCCCGCAACTACTCCATTCTCCTGACCTGCCTCGGCAGACCATACTCCGTTTCCTCCTGACCTCTCCTTCCCTACCATAGAAGGCAATGCCTCTCCCGTTTCAGACACTGCCACTGTAGACAATGCTCCTACAGCTCCTGCTGGATCCTGACCTGCCTCGGTAAACAACCCTCCGGCGCTTCCCCGGGAAATCTGCCCTGCCACTGTCACCGCCCACACTGCCAGAAGGGCTCCTCCGGTCATTCCCCACACCACAACTCTCTTTTTATATCCCTTCTCCAAATTACATATCTGTTCTATATAATAATGGTACAGTACCAACCACATCAGCCAGATTCCCAACTGCAGCATACAGACCGTTTCCTCCATGTTTTGCTTACGCTTATTTATTATCTCCTTTTATTCCAGAGAACATCCATTCCCTTTTCCCTCAGCCA
>CAJTSY010000062.1:0-1599 GCA_910578995.1 uncultured Acetatifactor sp. | reverse complement strand
ATAACATACTCAAGCGCAAAAACCAGCCTATATTATTCTGTCAAACAAGGCAGAACACTTGAAATGCTCTGCTCACAAATACATTACCGGAAAAAGCGCAATTCCGGACCTTTAAGCATTTCTGTCTTCAAAAGCTCTGTCTGCGGAAATACTCCACATAAGCCCGGTTTAGTTCCTCCCATTTCCCCCGGGCAATGGGAACCTCCATCCCGTTGTCCATGCGGATTTCCTTTTTACCGATCCGCTCCACATGTTCCAAGTTCACGGAATAAGACCTGTGGGGTTTAAAAAAAGAATCGGCGCACTCCTTCAGCTCCTGCTCCAACTGCTGGATTCCGGCTTTGCAGGCCAGCTCCCTGCCGTCCTTTCTCCACAGGATACAGTCATGCCCGCGGCTTTCCAGACAGCAAATATCCGACACATACACCTTCTCCACTTCTCCTGCCGTGAGCGGAGCCAGTATAGCGGCCCTGTCCCGCACCCGCTCTCCTGCCCTGCTCAACGCAGCCCACAACCGTTCCCGTTTCACGGGCTTAAGCAGATAGGATACCGCCTCCAGGTCGTAGCCCTCCAACGCAAATTCCGGATTCCCGGTGACGAAGATGATATTCACCGGATTCCCAAGCTGCTTAAGCCGCCTGGCCAGTGCCATGCCGTCCGTCCCAGGCATCTCAATGTCCAAAAGAAGGATGTCCGTGTCCTTTTTTTCTTCCCATGCAAATAAAAAGGCGTCTGCTGAGTCATACAGCTCCAGACTGCACTTCTCTCCACCCGTCTCCGCCCATCGCACAGCCTCCCCGGCCAGATAGTCCAGGGTTCTCCTGTTGTCGTCACATATCGCCAAATGCAGCATTTCCGGCGCTTCCCCTTTTTCCTCTCCATTGTACTTTTTATTATATATCTCCGCTCCGGATGCCTTTCATTTATCATGCACTTCCGTCGCCCTCCCCACCGGTACCTGGATCTTATAGATCAGCCGCCCGGAATCTCCCAACGGCAACTGCGTCAGCACTTCGCAGACATAATCCCCGCAGGGCCGCATGCCGCTGCGGCACATCTCCTCATACAGTTTCCGTGCATAGACTGCCTCCAGAGAAGTATTGTCCGAAACCACGGACATATACATGTTCTGGGGAAGGATGCAGATGCTGTCGGTAGCAGGATACAACTCATCCACGAAAATAAATGCCGTCTGAGATCTGTAGGTGCAGCAGCAGTTCCTCCGAGGACAGTTCAAAAATCTCGCGGATCTTCTCCAGGGACAGCCGACAGCTTTTCAATGCATGGATCAGATCCAGCTTCGCGCACTGGCCCGGGGTATAATACCGGTAGCCCGTATCCGGATCCAAGTATTCCGGCTTTAAAAGATTATTCTTATCATAAAGTCTGAGTGTCTGCGTGCTGATATGGTTTAATTCTGCCATTTCCCCGATTCTGAGAAGTTTCTGATCCATCCCATCCTCCCTTCCTGCCTCGGACAGAACACAGAGTCTTGGTTTTCTGCAACCAGTATACCTTTTTCCGGCTGTTTTTTCAAGAAAAATCCCTTGACTTTATACTTACTATAAGGAATAAACTGGTATTATCAGTTAAATACTA
>CAJTSY010000061.1:9463-22114 GCA_910578995.1 uncultured Acetatifactor sp. | reverse complement strand
ATACTAGGAAAGGGAAAAGGCGGTCATAGGTAGAAAGGGCGAGGCAAATTACGCCTCGCCGCCCCCTCGTCTCTTCTGCGCTCCCGCAATCGCCATGCTCACCCCGGCGCCCAGCACACCGGGAACGACAGCCTCCAGGGTTGCATATAAATAGGCGCGTTTCAAGGTTTCGAAGCTGTCCATGTAATACAGATGGAGGTCATAATTTACCGCCAGGAAGACACCCATTATATTCAGGCACAGCAGCCACCTGCAGTTTTGCTTCTGCTTGATGATGCACCCCAGGTTATAGAGGAAGAAACCGATCTGGGCGATAAAGACAACAGCCGTCTGCAAGTTCATAAAGGGGCCTATTTTGCGGGCTTCCATCCCGAAAATGGTTTCCATATCCGGTTTCAGCTGCATTATGAAAGAACAGAAAAGCAAAATACAGTATATGCTCAGGACAAAGGAAAACACCCCGCACAGATAGGCCGTTCTGCCGGGAGACCGGGTATCCCTGCGCCCCAGGCCGGAGGCAAGAACGGCAATGATGCAGACTGTCTCCAATATCCAGGGACGGTTGAAAATGGCATAACCTGCGTTGTGGGCAAGGAAAAGTTCAATGCCATAGAGAGCCAGAACCAACAGGATTCCGTAATTGATTATACGATGATAGTCAAGCGCACGCTTTATTTTTTTCAGCCCGTCCAGGCCTTTCTGCTCCAGTTTTTCACCGGAGAGGGCGCTGTCCCGCAGACGCGCCGCAATCAGGCGGCATTCCCCGCACTCATCCAGATGGGCTTCCACACACTCCTTTGTTGCCTGGGAACACACTTCGTCCACATAGGACGGGATCAGGTCTCTGATGATGTCGCAATTCATTTTTTCCATAGTCATACCTCCTAATGTTCAATTGTAGTCCGTCCGGGCCTGCCATAAAATCCGCCATGGCATTTCTCAATCCGGTTCGGTCAGTATCAGTTTTGCGCGGTAAAACGTAACCCTTGCCCAGTTCTCGCTCCTGCCCAGCGCCTGGCCGATCTCCCGGTAGGACAGGCCGCCAAGCACCCGAAGTTCTACGGTTTTCCGCATCTCGGGAGGGAGTTTCCGCAGCCGTTCCCACACATCCGCCAGCTCCACTTTTGCCAGTGCATGCTGTTCCGTATCATACCCGGATTCCAGCGTTTCGTCCAGTTCTTCCAGCCTGGCCCGGCCTGATTTCGCCCAGTGCTGATAGAGCAGGTGCTTTGCGATCTGGCACAGCCAGGTGGAGAGCCTGCAGCTTTTGTCGTAGCTGTCCAGGCACTGGATAGCCCTTAAAAAGGTCTCCTGCATCAGGTCCTGGGCCAGTTCCCTGTCATGGCATCTCGCATACAGAAACTGAAATACGATCTGTGAATACTGTTGGTATAATTCATCCATGCGCCCCTCCTTTCTGACTCTTATATCCGTTTTCCGGAGGTTTCGTTACAGAATATTTTGCCTTTTTTATCTTTTTTGGGAAATCATTATACACGGTATTTCCGCAGAACACAAGCTGTCGTATCCCGGAGGGCTTTTGAAATGCACGGTTGGATTTATGGACATACTTTCCCCTTTCCGGGCATAAAATAAAACAATTCAGGCGCAGGCGCTGAAGAGTTGCCGAAAACCGGTCAAAAACAAGCTTGGGGAGGTTTCGTGTGTTTGAACAGTACAGCGTGGTGGAAACCATAGACGAATTGAAAAGCGACGGGCAGTCGGGCTTAAAGATGGGGGAAGCGGGGGAGAGACTGCGGCGGGACGGCAGGAACGAGATGAAGGAACCCAGGAAGAAGACAGCTTTAGAGTCATTCCTGGAGCAGCTGAACGACCCGCTGATCTATGTGCTTATCGTGGCGGCGGTGGTGTCCGTACTCCTGCGGGAAATCAGCGATGCCGTGATCATCGGCGTGGTGGTGGTGATGAACGCCATAGTGGGAATGCTCCAGGAGGGAAAGGCCAGGAAGGCTCTGGAATCCCTGAAAAAACTCACCAGTCCCCGGGCCTGTGTGATCCGGGAGGGCAGGCACATGGAGATTCCCGCGGCAGAACTTGTGAAGGGTGACCTGGTCTGCCTGGAAGCGGGATGCCAGGTTCCGGCGGATCTGCGGCTGACGGAGGCCGCGAATCTGAAGGTAGAGGAGTCGGCCCTCACCGGGGAATCTCTTCCCATGGAAAAGGATGCCGGGTTTGTGGCTTCCGGGACATTGCCCCTGGGTGACCGGAGGAATATGGCCTATATGTCTACCATCGTGACTTACGGCAGAGGCCAGGGGGTGGTGACGGCCACGGGCATGGATACGGAACTGGGCCACATTGCGGAAATGATCACCCAGGCGAAGGAGGAGACCACGCCGCTGCAGAAGCGCCTGGGGGAACTGGGAAAGGTATTGAGTCTGCTGAGCCTTCTGCTCTGCGCCGCCCTGTTTGCCATTGCGGTCATGCAGCGCCGGAATGTGCCGGAAATGCTGATCACGGCCATATCCCTGGCGGTGGCGGCGGTTCCGGAGGGGCTTCCCGCCGTGGTGACCATCTGCCTGGCCCTGAGCGTCACCCGGATGGTGAAGGTAAACACCATCGTGCGCAGGCTCCCTTCCGTGGAGACGCTGGGGTCGGTGAGCGTGGTCTGTTCGGACAAGACGGGCACTCTGACCCAGAACCGGATGACGGTGGAAAAATGCTGGCTCTGGGGCCGGATCCAGGATAAGGGGGAGTGGGATCCTGACCGGAACCCTGATTTTTTCAGGGGGATGGTGCTGTGCAACGACGCCTCCACGGAGGAGGGGGACAGGATGGGCGATCCCACGGAACTGGCGCTGCTGGACATGGCGGCGGAACTGGGGATGCACAAGAGCGCATTGGAGGCACAGATGCCCAGGACAGGCGAACTGCCCTTCGACTCCGACAGGAAGATGATGACCACCCTTCACGGGGGGAACCGCGGGATATCTTACACAAAGGGGGCCCCGGATGAAGTCCTGAAGCGCTGTACCATGATCCATACGGAAAAAGGCATTGTCAGGCTGGGGGAGTACCACAGAAGGAAACTGAAGGCGGCCCAGGAGGAAATGTCCGGGGAAGCCCTGCGCACGCTGGCGGTGGCCATGGGAAGGCAGGGCGCCGGGGAAGCGGCCATGGGAAGGCCGGGCAATGGGACGGCGGAGGAAGACCTGGTTTTTCTGGGTATGGTAGGAATGCGGGATCCCGCAAGACCGGAGGCGTCAAGGGCGGTGGCGGATTTCAAGGCGGCGGGGGTGAAGACCGTGATGATCACCGGGGACCATGTGGACACGGCCTTTGCCATCGGCAGACAGCTGGGGATCGCACAGCGTCCGGAACAGTGTATGACGGGGGAGGAGCTGAGCGCCCTTTCCGAGGAGGAGTTCCGGGAGAGGATAGAGGGCCTGCGGATCTTTGCAAGGGTCTCGCCGGCCCAGAAAGTCCGCATCGTGGACGGATTCCGGGATCGTGGCGAGATTGTAGCCATGACGGGGGACGGCGTGAACGACGCGCCTTCCCTGAAAAAGGCGGATATCGGCATCGCCATGGGAAAATCCGGCACGGATGTGGCCAGACAGGCCGCAGACATGATACTGACGGACGACAATTTCGCCACCATACGCCGGGCTATCGAGGAAGGGCGGGGGATTTATGAAAATATCAGGAAATCGGTTATTTTTCTGCTGTCCTCCAACCTGGGGGAGATCATTACCATGTTTCTGGCGGTGATAGGCGGGATCGCTTCCCCCCTGAAATCCAGCCATATCCTCTGGATCAACCTGATTACGGACTCCCTTCCCGCGCTGGCCCTGGGGATCGACAAAAACGACGGGGCGGGCCTTATGCGGCAGCCTCCCAGGAAAGCGGGGGAAAGCATGTTTGCCAGGGGCGGTCTGGCCTGTACCTGTCTGTACGGGGCGCTGATCGCGGCGGTGAGCCTGACGGCATTCCTGATGCTGCCCTGCGCCCTGCTGCAGGTAAACGGATGCGCGGTAACCCTGGAAAACCTGGCGGAGGTCCTGGGGAACGCTTCCGTGCTTTCCAGAGCCCAGACATACGCCTTTACGGTTCTGGGCATGTCGCAGCTGTTCCATGCAGTGGGAATGCGGGACACGGAAAAATCCGTTTTCCGGATGAACCACCTGGAGAACAGACTCATGATTGCCGCCTGCGCCCTGGGGTTCCTGCTGCAGTTTGCGGTGACGGAGGTTCCCTTTCTGATCCGGGCCTTCGGCACTTCCCCGCTGTCGGGCAGGGAGTGGATGCGCCTGGCGGTACTTTCCGCGGCTCCTCTGTTTGCCCACGAGATGGTGGTTCTCACCGGCAGACTGGCGCCGGTTCGCTTCGCCGCCGTCCGTTCACGGCAGCCGATGAACGAAAGCTGGTGAGCGATTCGTCCCGTATTTCCTGCGAAAAAAGTTTGCCTGTAGGGAAATCCGTGTTATAATAGTAATGTTCAGGGCAGAAAAGAGAGACGGACAATGGAGAAAGCCTGGAAAAATCAGGCTTCCGGAGGAAATTTGCCCAAATAGAGAAAATCAGGAGTATGAAAAAGATGGAAAAGGAAAAGATAATTTTAACCGGGGACAGACCTACAGGCAGGCTTCATGTGGGACACTATATCGGTTCCCTGCTTCGGAGAGTGGAACTGCAGAATTCCGGGGAGTACGCGAAGACCTTTATCATGATCGCGGATGCCCAGGCCCTGACGGACAATATCGAAAATCCGGAGAAAGTAAGACAGAATATCATAGAGGTGGCCCTGGACTACCTCTCCTGCGGCCTGGATCCGGAGAAATCCACTTTGCTCATCCAGTCCCAGATCCCCGAGCTGTGCGAGCTGACGTTCTACTATATGGATCTGGTGACCGTATCGCGCCTGCAGAGGAATCCAACCGTTAAAACGGAGATTCAGATGCGTAATTTCGAATCAAGCATCCCTGTGGGATTTTTCACCTATCCCATCAGCCAGGCGGCAGATATCACGGCCTTCAAGGCTACCACCGTTCCCGTGGGGGACGATCAGCTGCCCATGATCGAGCAGACCCGGGAGATCGTGCACAAATTCAACACCGTGTATGAGCCGGTCCTGGTGGAGCCGGAAGCCCTTCTGCAGGAAAACGAGGCCCGCAGGCGTCTGCCGGGAATCGACGGCAAGGCGAAGATGAGCAAGTCCCTGGGCAACTGTATTTATCTGGCGGACACGGCGGACGAAGTGCGGACGAAGATCATGAGCATGTACACGGATCCCCTGCACCTTATGGTCAGCGACCCGGGACACCTGGAGGGGAACACGGTGTTCACGTATCTGGATGCCTTCTGCCGGCAGGAGCATTTCGACAGGTACCTGCCGGATTATGCGGATCTGGACGAACTGAAGGCCCATTACCAGAGGGGCGGCCTGGGGGATGTGAAGGTGAAGAAATTCCTGGTGAATATCATGCAGGAGCTCCTGGAGCCCATCCGCGGCAGGAGGAAGGAACTGGAGAAGGACATTCCCGCCATATACGAAATTCTGCGGAAAGGCAGCATGGAAGCCAGGGAGACTGCCGCCCGGACGCTGTCGGAGGTAAAGAGCGCCATGCGGATCAACTATTTTGAGGATGCGGAGCTGATACGCGCACAGAGTGAGAGATACGAGGCCTGAGGTCTGACGGCGGAAAACCCGGCACAGGGAAAGACAGGAAACGAATATGAAAGAAAAAAGAGAAGACCATGATTTAGAAAATGATTTATTAAAAGGAAGGCGGAAAAGGCAGAACCCGGGTGAAGGGTTTTCCGGCTCAGAGAGTGATATGCCGGATTCAGAGCCGGATGCCCCGGACTGGGAGGAGGACGACTGGGAGGAGCCGGACCAGGAAAAACCCTGGGTGACCATTCTCACTTTTGTGGGACTGGCGGTGCTGGCGGGGATTATCTGTTTTATCCTGTGGCAGGTTACCCATCCGGACAGGACGGAAGGGGAGAACGGGGATCCGGGGACTGTGGAGTCTTCCGGTGATTCTGAAGGATCTGCCGGGGAAGGGCAGGAAAGTCCGGAAGGGTCTTCAGGAGGGCAGGTTTCCGGATCCGGCGGGGAAGCGGTGGCTCCGGGACAGACTTTGCCTGGACAGGAAGGAGGGGTTGCCGGGAACGGGGAACAGTCGGCAGCTCCGGGAGCCGGGACAACTGTGGAACCCGGCGGCGGGACAGACGGTCAGGAACCGGGCAGTGGGACAGGCGGCCAGGAACAGTCAGCGGAACCGGGAGCCGGGACAGTTGTGGAACCTGGTGAGGAGACGGACGGCCAGGAGCCTGGCGGAGAGACAGGCGGACGGAAACCTGGCAGCGGGACAGGCGGCCAGGAACAGTCAGCGGGACCGGGAGCCGGGACGGTTGTGGAACCCGGCGGGGAAACAGACGGACAGAAACCAGGCGGTGAGACAGACGGACAGAAGCCGGGCGGGGAGACGGACGGCCAGGAACCGGCAGGGGGCGGAGGACAGAAACCCCAGGAAGGAAACGCCTCCATGACCTTCGCTGACCGGAAGGAGTCCGTGACACCCAAGGATGTGGTCAACCTGCGGTCCGTCCCGGCCACGGCAGATGAAAAGACAATTGTAGTACAGATTCAAAACGGGGAAGTCCTTACACGGACCGGCATCAACACGGATACGGGGTGGTCTCGGATTTCCTACGGGGATCAGACCCTTTACGCGGTGACCCAGTACCTGACCACGGATCTCGACTACAAAACACCGGTACAGGCATCAAACCCTAACCGGGTCGGCACCATCAGCGGCAGGATCATTCTTTTTTCGGACTGCGATGACTGGATCACCCCCAAGGAGTATGTAAATCTGCGGACCGAGCCCAGTACCACGGAAGGGGACAGCACGGTAAGCTGTCAGCTCAAGAGCGGGGAAAAGGCCCACCGCACGGGATACAGCACGGATTCCGGATGGTCCAGGGTGGAGTATAACGGCCAGGTATTATATGTGGTCACAAGTCTGATGAACGAGACGGAACCGGACTGAGACAGGGCCGGATATAAGACAGGGAGTATAGATTTTTCCTGCCGGGGGATACTAGTACTGCCTTGCGGAAGTTCCAGTGAATTCACCGTTATTCCCACAAGGCAGTACTAGCGGTTGTGAACATTTGTCCGGAAAACGGATGATAAAAAGAAGAACCGGAGGAAAATCTATGAATCAGAAACTGGGCAGGGCCAGTATCAGGCCGGAGCGGCCGGTGTTTATTCTGGCCGGAGCAAGCATCGTGGGAACCAAGGAAGGGCAGGGGCCCCTGGGGCTTTTGTTTGACAAAGTGGGCGACGACGATATGTTTGGATGCAGGACATGGGAGGAGGCGGAGAGCACCCTTCAGAAGGAGGCCGTGGGCATGGCCCTGGAGAAGGCGGGGCTTTCGCCGGAGGATATCTCCTTCGTCTTTGCGGGGGATCTGCTGGGGCAGTCCATGGCCACGTCTTTTGGGCTGTCTTCCTATCAGATTCCGCTGTTGGGCATGTACGGCGCCTGTTCCACCTGCGGGGAATCCCTGTCGGTGGGGGCCATGGCGGTTGCCGGGGGATTTGCGGACAAAGTGGTCTGCGTTACATCCAGTCATTTTGCCAGTGCGGAGAAGGAGTTCCGCTTCCCCCTGGAATACGGAAACCAGCGCCCGCTGTCGGCCAGCTGGACGGTTACGGGCAGCGGCGCCTTTGTCCTGGGGGGAGAGGGGAATGAAAAGAAGGCCCGGGCCAGGATCACCGGCGTGACCGTTGGACGGATCGTGGATTATGGTCTGAAGGACTCCATGAATATGGGAGCCTGTATGGCGCCTGCCGCGGCTTCCACCCTGGAACAGCATTTTGGGGATTTCGGGTGCGGGCCGGAGGAATATGACAGGATTATTACCGGAGACCTGGGAAAGGTGGGACAGAGGGTGCTCCTGGACCTGCTTTCCCGGAAAGGGTACGATCTTTCCGGGCAGCACATGGACTGCGGCATTGAGATATTTGACGGGGAGACCCAGGACACCCATGCGGGGGGAAGCGGCTGCGGCTGCAGCGCGGTGACTCTTGCCGCCTACATCCTCAGGCAGCTTCAGGAAAAAAACTGGAAGAAGGTGCTCTTTATGCCCACCGGAGCGCTGCTGAGCAAGACCAGTTTTAATGAGGGAATGAGCGTTCCGGGAATTGCCCACGCTGTGGTTCTTGAGAGTGTTTAGGGATTCTTTAGGGAATCTTATCATTCTTTTTCTTTCCAAAAGCAGGGAGGTATGCTATAATAAATAGTACCTGGCATAGGAAAGGGCCTGGTCCGGCTGCGGACCTCGCCCATCCTACATAAAAATAGAAGAGAGGTAGAAAAAATGGCTAGTTGGAGTGAAAAACTGAATCAGATGACCCAGAGCGCGATTTCCAAGAGCAAGGAGGTGGCAGGGGTTGCCAAGCTGTCCCTGGAGGTGAACAACCTGAACCAGAGCATAAAGAACATTCAGACGGAGGTGGGGGCTTATGTCCTGGAGAACGGACTTCTGACGGAAGATGCATCCGTGGTGGAATGGGCGGCTAAAGCGGCGGCGCTGAAGGCGGACATAGAGGCGGCTTCGGAGAAGATCAATGAACTGAAAAATGTGAATATCTGCCCGGGCTGCGGGGCGGAAGTGTCCAGAAGCAGCAAATTCTGCAACAAGTGCGGCACTGCCATCGTGGTAAAAGTCTCCGAGCCGGAAGGAACGGATGAGGTTGTGGTGGATACAAGCTATACCACGGCGGAAGAGGGCGGACAGGAGAGCGGGGCAGAGGAAGCAGCCTGCACACAGGAGGCCTGCGCTGAGGAATCCGGTGCACAGGAGGCCGGTACGGGGGACACACCCGTGGAAAATGAGACGGCCGGGCCGAAGGAGGCAGTCTACGGGAGGTCTGTACAGGACTGAAGGGAGAAATTTTCATAACCACTCTGGAGAGCAGCCCCCGGAAGTTCCGGAGAGGAAAGCGCCGGGGACTGCCCCCTGCATGAAAAGTAAGAAACAGGGAGAATGAAAGGGCTGCGCTTCCCAGGAGCGCGGCCCCTTTCCGGAAGTCCCGTGTACGGTTATGCGGGATGACGGGCACGAAAAGCGGGAGGAAGACGTATCTTGCGCAAAATGGAATTCAAGATGGAGAGGCCGGGGCTTCTGGCGGCGGGAGACCGTGTAAAGGTAACGGAAGGGCTGCTTCCCAGCAATTACTATTATACAATAGATCCCGCCCTTGCCATGTCGGGCAACATTCCCTTCAGGTACAGGCTGAAAAGCCGGGAGGGCGTAGTGGCGGACGTGGTGGAGAATGCAAGGGGATTCTACGTGACGGTGGAGTTTGACGAACCGGAAGTGGACATGGCATAGCGGAAGAGGGGAACGTTCTGCGGAACCGGACGCGGCGCGGCAATATCCCTTTTATTCCGGAAAAATAACAAGAAAAGAGGAAGAGACATGTTAAGGAAAATTTCTACAGATAAGGCGCCGGCGGCAATCGGACCTTATTCCCAGGGTATCATCGTAAACGGCATGCTGTTTGCATCGGGGCAGATTCCCATCAATCCTGCCACCGGCAATGTGGAGGGCGGGGATATCACTGCCCAGGCCGAGCTTGTCATGAAGAATGTGGGAGCGCTGCTTGCCGAGGCCGGGACAGACTATACAAAAGTCTTCAAAACAACCTGTTTCCTGGCTGACATGGCTGATTTTGCGGCTTTCAACGAAGTGTACGCCAAATATTTCACGGAAAAGCCGGCAAGGAGCTGTGTGGCCGTGAAGACCCTGCCCAAGAATGTGCTCTGCGAGGTTGAGGTCATGGCAGTAGTATGAAAAAAAATAACGTAGTGCTGATCGGCATGCCCGGGGCAGGCAAAAGCACGGTGGGCGTGGTGCTGGCCAAGAGGCTGGGCTGCAGCTTTGTGGATTCCGACCTGGTGATTCAGGAGAAGTACGACAGACTGCTCCATGAGCTCATTGATGAATACGGCGTGGAGGGCTTCTGGAAGATAGAAAATGATGTAAATGCGTCTATTGAAAGGCATAAAAGCGTCATTGCCACGGGAGGAAGCGTCATTTACGGCGCCGGGGCCATGGAGCATCTGCGCCAGATCGGGGTGGTGGTCTACCTGAAGCTTCCCTATGAAGAGGTTGCCGAACGCCTGGGAGACCTGAACGAAAGGGGGGTGACCCTGAGGGAGGGCCAGACGCTGCGGGATCTCTATGAGGAACGGATTCCACTGTACGAAAAATATGCCCATAGGGTAATCGACTGCCACCGGAAACCCATCCGGGAAATCGTGGCGGAGATCGCCGAAACTCTCTGAGAATCATACATAATTTTCTGATTTTGACAGATACTAGAGTATGTCTGAAATTGCTTTTCGTCAGCCTTGTGCTGCAGGCTGCGGGAATGAATTTTAAAACATGTTCCGGGGGACAAAAATTAAGGAGTAAGTCAAATGATGGATTATGTAAATGCATTTTGGGTGGGTGGGCTTATCTGCGCTCTGGTGCAGATACTGATGGAAAAGACTAAAATGATGCCCGGCCGTATTATGGTTCTTCTGGTGGTCACAGGAGCGGTCATCGGTGTGTTTGGATGGTATGAGCCATTTCAGGAATTTGCGGGGGCGGGCGCAGGCGTGCCGCTGTTGGGGTTCGGCAATGTGCTGATGAAGGGCGTGAAAGAGGCAGTGGACGAACAGGGGCTTCTGGGGCTCTTTTCAGGGGGCTTTAAAGCCGGCGCAGTGGGAACCTCAGCGGCCCTGATCTTCGGATATCTGGCGAGCCTGGTTTTCCGGTCTAAAATGAAAAGCTGAAATGCGGAGCGGCTTTACAGCTCCTCATAGGAAATGCCTTTTCCGGACAAGTACTGTCTGACCGCCCTGTCCCAGATGGCATCGGCCTCTTTGGACAGGAGGAAGGTATGGTAAGCCGTGCCGGTGGTGATGACTGCCTTCGAACCGTCATAGCGGATGTTCAGCACCAGGGCCCTGACCTGGGAGGACTCCACCCCGCAGTTTTCCTTTTCCAGGAGCGCGGCGGCTTTTTCGGGCATCAGATGTAATACGAAACGAAAGAAGAGGGGTGTGCGGCGGCCTTTGATCAGGTCAAAGCACAGCCCTTTCAGCTCGCCCCAGGGACGAAAGTCCAGGGATGGGGCCGGGGCATCCTCCGAGTCCCCGTAGAATTCCCGGTTCACATGTCCGTCGACGGTAAAAGTGCAGCCTGTGCTGACGACAGCCTCCTCCAGCAGGAACGGTTCAAAAGTATCTGCCACCAGCAGGTGGTTCATAAATTGTTTCATGGAAGTGACTTCTAACGCTATCATAATCTATCCTTTTATATATAAGTAAGGTTTACGGCACAAAAAGATTATAGCAAGGGCGCCTGGAATGGTCAACAGAAATCGGTCAGAAATCAGCCTTTTTCGTTTCCTCCACTATTTAGTAAATCGAATAATTTGTAATACTGAATCAGAATCTTTCGTGAAACAATCCTGAATCCGGTATAATATACTTTACATACGGGGTAACATATGCTATTATATATAGTAATGAAAACCACATGTGAAAAAAACGGAAACCTTGTAATATGGAGACATATATAATTCCGATTTTAATCTGTCCGGGCCGGCAAACGGATCGTTTCGGGTTACAGGAGCAAATATTGTGGAACAATGAGGTAGAGGATACCGAGATAAGAGATTGGAGAACCTGTTATGAGCTTTAAAATTGTAGTGGACAGCTGCTGTGAACTTCCGGAGGCCCTGCTTCAGGACAAAAGATTTGAGAGGGTGCCCCTTGGACTGGAGGTGGGGGACTACAGCATATTGGACGACGAGAACTTTCACCAGGCGGAATTCTTAAAAAAGGTGGCGGGTTATCCCAAATGTCCCAGGTCGTCCTGTCCGTCCCCGGAGAGATTCCTGGAAAGTTATCACGAAGATGCGGATCATGTATATGCCATAACCCTCTCCTCCCATTTGAGCGGCAGCTACAACAGCGCCATGCTTGGTAAGAAGCTGTATCTCGAGAAGTACGGCGAGAAGAAGATTCATGTGGTGGACTCGGAGTCCGCCAGCGGAGGGGAGACCCAGATTGCCCTGAAGCTGATGGAACTGGAGGAAGCCGGGCTGCCCTTTGAAGACATTGTGAAAAAGATAGAGGAGTTCCGGGACAGCATGCATACGTATTTTGTGCTGGATAATCTGGAGACCCTGCGCAAAAACGGAAGGCTCAGCGGTGTGAAGGCGCTGGTGGCTTCCACGCTGAGCATTAAGCCTGTGATGGGATCGGACAAAGGGGAGATCATTCAGCGGAGCCAGACCATAGGAATCAAGAAGGCCCTGGGCAGGATGGCGGAACTGGCGGCATCTGAGGCAAAGCGGCCGGAGGAGAGGAGGCTGATCATCACCCACTGCAATGCCCCCGGGCGGGCAGAACAGGTGAAGAAGATGGTTCTGGAGCGGGCGGCCTTCCGGGAATGCCTGATCATGGACACCAGGGGGGTCAGCAGCATGTATGCCAATGACGGCGGCGTGATCGTGACCACCTGATCCCGGGGGGAGCGTCTGAAGGAACGGAACCGTTTTGAAAAGTGCCTGAAGGAATGGAATCGTTTTGAAAACGCCTGAAGGAACGGAAC
>CAJTSY010000061.1:2647-9363 GCA_910578995.1 uncultured Acetatifactor sp. | reverse complement strand
GAAGGAATGGATCCGGTTCCGCAAGACGCCTAAAAGAATGGCATCAGCTTCGGAAGGAGGACCCACAGCAGGATTCCCTCCGCCAGAAAGATGGCGGGCATCCCATATTTGAAATACCAGTGCCTGGTCTTGTGGCGGAAGAAATGCATGCCCAGGGTACAGCCCAGGGCTCCGCCCAGCAGGGCGGCTGTAAAGAGAGAAGCCTCCGAAATGCGCCAGGCATTCCGGACGGCTCTTTTTTTATCGATTCCCATCATTGCGAAGCCGACTGTGTTTACGGCCGCCGCATAGAGCAAAAACAGATGCATGTGAATTCTCCTTAGAACAGGCTCTCGCCCTGTTCGTCCATTTTCATGGCGCGCACCTTGCAGGACAGGCCGAACAGATTGATGAAGCCTTCTGCGTCATGGTGGTCATACAGGTCCCCTGTGGTGAAGGATGCGATGCTTTCGTTGTACAGGCTGTAAGGGGAAGTGGTGCCGGCCTTGATGATATTGCCCTTGTAAAGCTTGAACTTCACCTCGCCGGTCACATACTTCTGGGTCTCCTGGATGAAGGCCTGTTCCGCCAGTCTAAGGGGCGTAAACCATTTTCCCTCGTAAACCAGGCTTGCGAAGCGGCTGCCCATCTCCTTTTTCAGCGCGTAAGTATCCCGGTCCAGGATCAGCTCTTCCAGCTGCTGGTGTGCCTCCATCAGTATGGTGCCGCCGGGAGTCTCGTATACGCCCCGGGATTTCATGCCAACCACACGGTTTTCCACAATGTCAATGATGCCTATGCCATGTTTTCCGCCCAGTTCGTTCAGGGTATGTATGATCTCGGAGACCTTCATCTTCTGTCCGTTTACAGAGGTGGGAATGCCCTTTTCAAAGGTCATGGTCACATATTCCCCTTCCTCGGGAGCCTTTTCGGGGGTGACACCCAGTACCAGAAGGTGCTCATAATTGGGCTCATTGGAGGGATCCTCCAGTTCCAGGCCCTCGTGGCTGATATGCCAGATGTTACGGTCCCGGCTGTAGGAGGAATCCGCGGAGAAGGGAAGGTGAATTCCGTGGGCCCGGCAGTACTCTATCTCAGATTCACGGGAATCCATGGTCCACTTGTCATTCCTCCATGCGGCAATGATTTTGATGTCGGGGGCCAGGGCCTTGATGCCCAGTTCAAAGCGGATCTGGTCGTTTCCCTTACCCGTGGCGCCGTGGCAGATTGCGGTGGCGCCTTCCTTCCTGGCGATTTCCACCAGCTTTTTGGCGATCAGGGGCCTGGCCATGGACGTGCCGAGGAGATATTTGTTCTCATAGACGGCGTTGGCCTGGACGCAGGGAACCACATATTCGTCGCAGAACTCGTCGATGACGTTTTCGATATAGAGCTTGGAAGCCCCGCAGGACAGAGCTCTTTCTTCCAGGCCGTCCAGTTCCTCCGCCTGTCCGCAGTCCACGCAGACACAGATTACTTCGTAGTCAAAATTTTCCTTCAGCCAGGGAATGATGGCGGTGGTATCCAGGCCGCCTGAATAGGCCAAAACTACTTTTTCTTTCATATGGTAAAATCCTCCATGTAAAATGTATTTTGTTGTGCTTTGATCTTAACACACTATACAACATCCTGCATGAAAATGCAAGATATATACAAAAATAGGGAGGACTATTCCGCCATTATGGCTGCAGTGAACGGCGAAGCTGTGAACAGCAACAACGGTAAGCCGCTATTCCAGGGCCATCTTCTTCACCCGTGCGAAGGCTTTCCGCACTTGGGGAACAGCCAGAACCAACAGGGTAACGGCTCCCTCCGTAAAAATATAAATACCGTTATACACAAGAGAGTAGGGAAGAGGGGCCCAGCCTTCCCAGGCATATTCGGCAAAAAAGATCCAGCCGGACAGCGCGGAGAAGATCCACCTGCCGGTGATGCCTGCCAGATAACCCTTCCAGAGACCGCCTTTCTGGCTGGAAAACAGTCCGGAAAGGCCGAAAGCCCCGAAAGCCAGCGGGTAGTCCATCAGCAGCTGCAGGGGATGGACCACATAGGGATCGAGCATCAGCTGCAGGATGCCGTAGGCCGCTCCGGTGATGATTCCTGCCTTTACCCCAAACCAGTAGCCGGGCAGACAGACGAACAGCATGGAGAGCAGGGTGATGGAGCCCCCAAAAGGAAATTCATAGAGCTTGAAATTGGACAGGACCGTGCCCAGTGCCATGGCCATGGCGCAGAAGGCCAGCTGCCTGGCGTGCAGCTTCAGGGAATGGTCTTTCCGCGAAGGGGCCTTTTTCCCGGCGAAGTTCAGGGCCGCGGCAAGAAGGGCGATAAAGATGACGGCGAGCAGGATATAACCTGGGACCGTGGGGACATACATGGTACTGTCCCCGTCTGTAATGACATTGTACAGCATAAAAAAATCCTCCTTAAGTTTTGGCTTAGGAGGAACCACATCAGCAGTTTCCGGACGGGAACCCGGGGACAGGATATGGCTGTGACAGCCATACCGGTACACGGACAGATACGTCCCTTGCTGCTTTGCTTCCTTACGCCGGTATTATCCGGTTCAAGTAGTGAGGGTTAGAGAGCTGCTCTAAGGCAGGCTCCCAGTCTCAGCGATGTGCTCCCCTAGCGGTTATTTATTTCAGGCTTTACTATAGTGGATTCCGGTCCGGGTGTCAAGCTTTTTATGCAAAACTTATTTGTATCTGCCGGAATCCTGTGATATAATGTGACCATATTTGCGCCGGGGTGTTTTCCGATGTGTATTGGGAGAAGGAGTTCCGGGCATATTTTCAGGGGAAGGAAGCGGAGGAAGGAATGAAAGTGCAGGGACAGGGAAATGGGCGGCAATAAATTGGTCATTGGCATACTGGCCCATGTGGACGCGGGAAAAACCACCCTTGCGGAGGGCATTTTATATACAGGGGGCAGGATCCGGAAACTGGGAAGGGTTGACCACGGGGATGCCTTCCTTGATCATTTTATCCTGGAGAGGGAGAGGGGGATCACCATATTCTCCAAGCAGGCCCAGATTGTCTGGGAGGGCCTGGACATTACCCTGTTGGACACGCCGGGGCATGTGGATTTCAGCGCGGAGATGGAGAGGACGCTGCGGGTGATCGATTATGCCCTTCTGGTGATCAGCGCTTCCGACGGGGTGCAGAGCCATGTGCAGACCCTGTGGAGGCTTCTGGCGCAGTATGGGATTCCCTGCTTCCTCTTTGTCAACAAAATGGACCAGCCCGGAACGGACAAAGGAAAGCTGTTGGAGGAGCTGCGGGCGAAACTGGACGGCGGATGCCAGGAATTCGGGCCGGAGGCGGAAGGCAGGGGGGAAGAACGCCTGGAGGATGCGTCCCTGTGCGATGAAAATCTTCTGGAGGAATACCTGGAAACAGGCGGTCTGGCGGATGCGTCCCTGGCGGAGGCGGTAAGGGCGAGACATCTGTTTCCCTGTTATTTTGGTTCGGCCCTGCACCTGGAGGGAGTGGAGGAGCTGTTGGGCGGCCTGCGCCGGTATGCTGTC
Organism: uncultured Acetatifactor sp.; assembly: GCA_910578995.1. Classification (GTDB taxonomy): domain Bacteria; phylum Bacillota; class Clostridia; order Lachnospirales; family Lachnospiraceae; genus Acetatifactor. Next base: position 5,855 of record CAJTSY010000061.1, on the reverse strand, counting down.
TGCCCGGTGTATCCGGAGGAGTTCGGGGCCAGGGTCTACAAGATTGCAAGGGACGCTGCCGGAACCCGCCTGACCCATCTGAAGGTCACAGGGGGCGTACTGCGGGTTAAGATGCCGGTGGACAACCGCCGCAGCGCCTCCTCCCAGGAAGAGATCTGGGAGGAGAAGGCCGATCAGCTGCGGATTTACAGCGGCGCCCAGTTCACGGCGGCGGATTGTGTGGAGGCAGGCGGGATCTGCGCCATAACGGGACTTGACAGAACATTTGCGGGACAGGGCCTGGGGCGGGAAGGGGGCAGCGACGGCCCCGTGCTGGCCCCTGTGCTGACCTACGGACTGATCCTTCCGGAGGGAAGCGACAGTGTCCGCGTACTGGCACAGCTTCGGAAACTGGAGGAGGAGGATCCGCAGCTCCATGTGATGTGGCAGAAAAATACGGGGCCGAAATCTCTTCCGGAGCTCCACGTCCAGGTTATGGGGGAGGTGCAGATCGAGATTCTGAAGAGAATGATCCGTGAGAGGTTCGGACTGGAGGTGGAGTTTACCGACGGGCGCATCGTATATAAGGAAACCATTGCGGACACGGTGGAGGGCATCGGTCATTTTGAGCCCCTGCGCCATTATGCGGAAGTACATCTGCTGCTGGAGCCGGGGGAGGCGGGAAGCGGCCTTCAGTTTGCCGCTGCCTGCAGCGAGGACGTACTGGACCGGAACTGGCAGAGGCTGATCCTGACCCATCTGGAGGAACGTTCCCATCCGGGGGTGTTGACAGGTTCCCCGGTGACGGACATGAAGATCACGCTGCTCACCGGACGGGCCCATGTGAAGCATACGGAAGGCGGGGATTTCAGGCAGGCCACCTACCGGGCGCTGCGCCAGGGGCTGATGCAGGCCAGGAGCGTGCTGTTGGAACCGGTCTTTGCATTTGTCCTGGAGGTGCCGCCTGCGCAGCTGGGCCGGGCCATGAACGATATCAGGAGGATGCACGGCAGCTTTGAGCCGCCCTTTACCCAGGGGGACCTGGCGGTTCTCACGGGCAGCGCCCCGGCCGCCACCATGAGGGGGTATCAGAGGGAGGTCAGTGCCTATACCCGGGGGCTGGGCAGGCTTGCCTGTACCGTGAAGGGATACGAACCCTGTCACAATCCCGAGGAGGTTATGGAGCAGGCGGGATATATCCCGGAGGCGGACACGGAGAATCCTTCCGCTTCGGTTTTCTGCGCCCATGGAGCCGGGTTTGTGGTGCCATGGGACCAGGTGGCCTCCTATGCCCATGTGGAGGCGGCTTGGAAACCGGCTTCCTGTGAAAAGGCGGATGCGGAGGACAGCGGGGGAATCCGGCCCCGGGCTGAATCTCCGGAATCCGGGACTGCCCGGAAGAGAACCTCCTCTTCTCCGGATTACATTACCCGGGAGGAGATAGAGGAAATTTTCCGGAGAACCTATGGGAAGAGCCCGGGGGACTATGAACCCTACCGTTTCCATCAGCGCGGCCCGGGAGGGAAGGAGCGGGAGGAACCCCGGGGGGAAGAAGGGCAGGGCAGGACCAGGGCTGCTTCCCAGGTGCCGCCCAGGGAGGAGTACCTTCTGGTGGACGGTTATAATATTATCTTCGCATGGGAGGAGCTGCGGGAACTGGCAGAGGCTAATATTGACAGCGCCAGGGACAGGCTGATGGACATCTGCAGCAATTACCAGGGATTTGCAGGATGCACCCTGATCCTTGTGTTCGATGCGTACAAGGTTAAGGGAAACCAAGGCTCCGTCCAACAGTACCATAATATATATGTGGTTTATACAAAGGAAGCGGAGACCGCGGACCAGTACATTGAAAGAACCGTCCACCGGATCGCCGGAAAGTATGCAGTCACAGTGGCCACATCCGACAGGCTGGAGCAGATGATCATCTGGGGGGAGGGAGCGGTACGCCTTTCCGCGGAAGGATTCAGGGATGTGGTAGGGCAGGCGTCCCGCCAGATACGGGAGGAATATACAAGGAGGAGGAGCCTGGAAAAAAACAGGCCCTTTGAAGAACTGCTTCCTTCTTTTGACGTTGGCAATTGATTGCAATTTCATCTATTGTGTGATAAAATCATCAGTATTGTAACAGGAAGAATCGTGTTATTGTTCACTGGGTGCATCATTATAGTTGGCACAAATGTGCGGATGGGAGTCATATGTTATATTCTATCGTGTCAGAAGACTACAAGTCCCTGCTTGCGCTGGCAGGTATTTTATTTGCCTTTGCGGCCACTGTTATCGGCACGGCGAAGCTGAGCGGGTTTTTGCCCAGGGATGCCGGAAGGGAATATGCCCATGACGGCCTGAAGTCGGCCGGAAAACCTAAGGGGGCGGGCATTATTTTTGTATTGGCCTTTGTGGCGGCCGCGCTTCTTTTTTCACCCCTGGATGCGGAGATTATTATTTATCTGCTGCTGATTGTCATCGGTATGATGACGGGGTATCTGGACGACGCGTCGAAGACGCCCTGGGGGCAGGTTCGGAAAGGGGTTCTGGATCTGTGCGTCGCGGTACTGACTGTAATGAACTATCTGAAATATAACCCCAGCAGAATAGAGATTGCCTTTCTGCATCAGTGGATTGATGTGCCCAGGGGGCTCTTTGCCGTTCTGGGGGTGATCCTGGTGTGGGTTTCCGTGAATGTGACCAACTGTGCCGACGGAGTGGACGGGCTGTCCGGTACCCTGGCGGCCATCTCCCTTATGACGGTGTATTTGGTGGACAGGATCTTGGGGGCCGGGGAGGATTTCTCGTTTCTGATCCTGCTCTTCGGGGCCTGCATTCTGGGGTATCTGTGGCATAATGCCAATCCCAGCCGCCTGCTCATGGGAGATGCGGGTTCCCGTGCCATGGGGCTGTTTATCAGTATGGCGGTGCTGAAGACGGGAAGGCCGTTTCTGTATATTCCGGTGGCGCTGGTTCTGATCCTGGACGGCGGCCTGGGACTCTTAAAACTGACCCTGCTGCATTTCAGGATTCATATACTGACAAAGGTGAGGACGCCCCTCCACGACCATGTGCGCAAAAAGTGGGGATGGTCCAATACACAGACGGTATTCCGCTATGCAATTATCCAGATTCTGCTGGCAGTGGCCGTGGTTTACGGAATCAGTATGTAGATTCTGCGGCAAAAGTCCGGGACAGGCCTGGAGTGAGAGAGGTTCCGGAAGACCGTGCCGGGACAGGA
>CAJTSY010000061.1:0-2547 GCA_910578995.1 uncultured Acetatifactor sp. | reverse complement strand
CGTGCCGGGACAGGAATAAGGAGAGAACAACATGTATGATCAGCTGACACCAAGCGATATCAGAAAAATGGAGGAAGAGATTGAGCACCGGAAGCTGGTGGTGCGTCCCAAAGCCCTGGAGGATGTGAAGGAGGCCAGGGCCCAGGGAGATCTGAGCGAGAATTTTGAGTACTATGCGGCAAAGAAATTCAAGAACCAGAACGAAAGCCGGATCCGTTATCTGGAGAGGATGATCCGGACGGCCAGGGTGATCTCCGAGGAATCCGCGGAGGACGAGGTGGGGATGAACAACACGGTCACGGTGGAGTTTACGGAGGACGGAACGGTGGAGACCTACCGGATCGTCACCACTGTGCGGGGAAATTCCCTGGAAAATCTGATCAGCAATGAAAGTCCCCTGGGAAAGGCCCTGCTTGGAAAGAAGGAGGGGGACGTGGTTCATGTACAGGTAAACCAGGCCGTTGAGTACGATGTGAAGATAGTGAAGATCGAAAACACGACGGATGACAGCAGCGATAAGATTAGGAGTTTTTAAATGAAAAATTACCTTTTATTTGATTTGGACGGAACACTGACGGATCCCAAGGAGGGAATCTGCACCTGTGTGCAGTACGCCCTGGCCTCCTTCGGGATAGAGGAACCGGATTTGGATAAACTGGAACCTTTTATCGGGCCGCCCCTTAAGGACAGCTTTATGAAATTCTACAATATGGACGGGGAGCAGGCGGATGCGGCGGTGGAGAAGTACAGGGAACGCTTCCGGGATACGGGGCTTTTTGAAAACAGGCTCTACGAGGGGATTCCGGAGATGCTCCGGGCCCTGAATTCCAGGGGAATGTTCCTGGCGGTGGCATCCAGCAAGCCCAAGGTATTTGTGGACAGGATCCTGGAACACTTTCAGATCGCCAAATATTTTAAGGTGGTGGTGGGAAGCGAACTGGACGGTACGAGAAGCAGTAAGGACGAAGTGGTTACGGAGGCCCTGCGGCAGCTGTTCGGGGACAGGCCTGTGGAAAAGGATAAGGTGTACATGATCGGGGACCGGTGCTTTGACGTGGAGGGTGCCCATGCCATGGGGATAGAGGCGGTGGGAGTCACCTACGGATACGGCGGGATGGAGGAGCTGAAGGAGGCAAAGGCTGATTATATCGTGCGGTCCGTGGGGGAACTGCGCAAGTTCCTGCTCAGGGGGACAGAAGAGCAGAAGAAGCTTACCACAGGGCAGAGGATAGGGCAGATTGCATTTCCTTTTTTAATGTTTATCCTGGTGAGGAACATGGTGCTGTACTTAATGGTTCTTCTTCTGGGGACGGTGGGAAGCAATACATCCGGCGGAGCGTTTCTGTTTATACGAAATGACGCAGGAGAACTGGAAGGGCTTACGGCAAATGCGGCCCTGCTGTCTTCTTCCGCCGGGTTCGCGGTCAGCTCCCTGGTTCTCCTGAAAATCGCCCGGAAAACAATTTCCAGAACCGCGGAAGACATGAGGCTGATGCATATCAAAGGGGAGCCGGCGAAGCATTACGCTTTTCTGGGGCTGGCCGTGGTGGGCCTGACCCTGGGTCTGAATCTGGCGCTGCAGCTGCTGGGGGCCGTGGGAAATTCGGAAAGCTACCAGGAGGTTGCACAGACACAGTACGCGGCCTGGTTTCCCCTGGGGCTGTTCTGCTACGGAATCATTACGCCCCTGGCAGAGGAACTGCTGTTCAGGGGGATTTTCTATAACTGTTTCAGGCGTTACATGAAGCTGTCGGCGGCAATGATGATGTCGGCGGCCCTGTTTGCCCTCTACCACGGGAATTCGGTGCAGGGAATCTACGGATTGCTGATGGGATGCCTGATGGTGTATGCCTATGAGTATTTCGGGGATTTCAGGATGCCGGTGGCCGTTCACATGCTTGCAAATATACTGGCCTATGGGTTAAGCTTCCTGGGGACGGGAATCCCCCTGGGGGCGTACTGGCCAATCTGTATCGTAAGCCTGGCCTGCGGGGGCGCGGGGCTGTGGCTGCTGAATAAGGAGAAGAAAGTGTTCTGACCGGGAACGGAGGGGCATATGAAATTTTCGATTATAACGGTCTGCCTGAATCCGGGGGAAAAACTGAACGCCACTCTGGAGAGTATCCTGGGGCAGACCTGTAAGGATGCGGAAGTCATACTGAAGGACGGGGGCAGCAGGGACGGCTCCGTGGAAAAATGGCAGGAACCGAATCAGGCGGGAGGCATGCAGGTCAGGGTTTTCGTGGAACCGGACAGGGGGATCTACGATGCCATGAACCAGGCGGTCGCACGGGCGGAAGGGGAGTTTCTGCTTTTTATGAACTGCGGGGATGTCTTTCCGGACGAGGGGGTACTGGAGCGGACGGCACGAATCATGGAGGAGGAGCGGAAAGCGGGAACCGACATGGAGCGCCTGGTGCTGTATGGAGACACATACAGCGGGAAAAACCAGGTTACCGTGGCCTCGCCGCCCGTGATAGACGGGTTTGCCTGCTACCGCAACATTCCCTGCCATCAGTCCTGCTTCTACAGCGCCCGGCTGTGCAG
>CAJTSY010000060.1 GCA_910578995.1 uncultured Acetatifactor sp. | reverse complement strand
CATAAGAAATACCTTCTCTGAAAAGGACAGTCACCCCATGGCTGTCCTTTTTATTTACGTTTAGTCATTTCTGCTTTCCGATCTGACAGATGATGAACTCAAAACATACAAAGAGGAAGCTGTGGCAAAGGAGGATTATCTGATGTATATCCTGCTTTGTGCCGCAGAAACATTTAACCGAAGATGAAACCGGTCAGCACGTGGGAATCAATGTCTTGCTGTACCGGCCGGCTTCTGCTCCAGTCTCCGCAGATACAGAATCCCGGTCACATCCGCCAGAACCCATCCGATGGGGATGGCGCTCCAGATGCCCAGAACCCCGATCCGGGGAACGGGCGCCAGTACATAGGCCAGAAGCACCCGGGTTCCCAGGGAGATGACGGTGAGCACCAGGGACATTTCGGGCCGGTTGATACCCCGGTAATACCCGTACAGCAGGAACAGGATACCGATTCCGCAGTAAAATGCGCCCTCCACACGCAGGTACCCTGCGCCGATGGCGATGATGGCGGTCTCTTCCGCTTTGATGAACAGCAGCATCAGGTACGGCGCGAAGAGGAATACCAGCACGGACACGAAGAGGCAGAACAGCATGGACACCCTCACCGCGCTGCGCATTCCTTCCCGTACACGGCCCTTTTCCCCGGCCCCATGGTTCTGGGAGATGAAGAGGGAGAAGGCGTTGCCGAATTCCTGGGCGGGCATATAGGCGAAGGAATCGATCTTCACGGCTGCCGCGAAGGCCGCCATCACCTGTGCGCCGAAGCTGTTCACTAGCCCCTGGATCATCAGGATGCCGAAATTCATCACGGACTGCTGGATGGAGGAGGAAAAGGAAAAGCGGAGGATTTCCAGGGCGGAACCTTTTTCCGGAGTAAAGGAGTCCAGGGAGAGGCGCAGTTTGGGTTCCCGGATCCAGGTATAGGCCATGAGCCCCAGCCCCGACACTGCCTGGGCAATCACGGTGGCCGCCGCGGCCCCGGCAATCCCCCACCTGCACAGGGTAACGAAAACCAGATCAAGCACCACGTTCAGCACGGCGGTGCTTCCCAGAAAATACAGCGGTACCAGGGAATTGCCCACCGCCCGCAGCAGATAGGCAAAATAATTATACAGGAATACAAAGAAAATCCCCGTAAAAATAATCCATACATAAGTGTGCATCATTTCCATCAGCGCCTCCGGAACCTGGAGGATGCGCAGGATGGGGCGGCGCAGCGCCATGACTGTCACATTCAGGAGGATGGTCGCGCCCCCGATGAGCAGGAAGGATAACTGCATGCTGTCCTTCATCCGCTTTTCTTCCTTTTTCCCGAAATAATAGGAAAACAGGGCGCCGCTTCCCATGCACATGCCGATGAGGATGGAGGTCAGGAAGGTCATCAGAGTGTAGGCGCTCCCCACCGCCGCCAGGGCGTCCGGCCCCAGGAACTGCCCCACGATCAGGGTGTCGGCGATATTGTAGAACTGCTGCAGCAGGTTCCCCAGTATCATGGGGGCTGCAAACAGAAGCATGTTTTTGGTTACGTTTCCCTGGGTTAAGTCCTTTTTCATCTGAACGAGCTCTCCTGGTTTTGTAATTGGTATGCTTTCAGTATACCATTATGGGACGGGTTGTTCAATGAGGGATGGCGGGATGCCGGAAGTGTTGGGGAAGTTTTTTTATTTTTGAAAGTGGTATTGTATTGTGGGAAGGAGTATGGTAGAATCGTATATGCGGAAGAAGCCTGTGACAGGGTGGCAGCCTCCCAGGCTGATACTGTAAACAGAGCCGGAATGCTTTTGCTGACCGGACTTGCAGCAGATGGTATCACCAAGCTTGGGAGCATCCACTTATGGAGCGGGATACTTTCCGTAAGAGAGGCATCTGTTCCCGCAGGTGTCTCTCTTTTTTAATGTACCATATGGGCAGCCCAAAAGCAAGCATATTTTCGCAAAATTCCCCCGGATATTGACAGATGATTGATGGGGTGGTAAAATATAGTGGCAAAATCGTCAATATCCGACAAATATTTGAAGGGATTTTAATTTCGGGAAAGAACGGGAAAATAGCAGAATTTCATCAGCACGGTGCAGTTTGACAAGGGGGACGAGATAGAGCTTACGGAATTCAGTGAATCCGCCTATGTCTGTAAGAGTTTTACGGACAACAAGGCCGACATCTTCCAGGCGGTGGACGGTATGACCGCATACGGAAGCACGAGGCTGTATGATACACTGATTAGCGAGATCGAGCGCATCCAGTCCAGGGGGAATGCGAAATGCGTGATCGGATTTACGGACGGCTATGACAATGTGAGCGTCTATTCTGCCCAGGATGTGGTCAACTCGGCGGTTGCGTACAATATTCCGGTATTCCTGATTGGAATCGGCTCCGGCTGCGACGCATCCACACTACAGTACATTGCCCAGTCCACGGGAGGGCTTTACCAGAATATAAATGACCTGAGTTCCCTGGAAAGCATCTATGATTCCATTTACAAGCAGGAAAAGGAAGTGTACCTGTTGGAATACAACGTGGTGGATCCGGATAATTTTGAGGGGGTATGCCGTTCTGACATCTATGTCCGCACCCAGGACGGAAACGGCGGATATGTCAGGGGATTTTCCTTTGAACCCAGGGACTTTTTCGCCTCCATGTACAACAGGTTCCTGATTGCCGGCATCGACTGCCAGACCAGGGGGGAGCGGAACCTGCTTGATTCCGGGCTGATCGTCACCACGCCGGAGGCCTATGGGGACGAGTCGTGCGTGGCTCACCAGTCACAGGCTTCCATTAACAGCGGAGGCGTGGGTTCCAGGAATTCCAGTATTTTTGAAGTGCTTGTGTATTACGATGTACTGAATGTATATAAGGACGGGGACGGGTATGTCCTGTACGGAGTGTCCAATTACAATATCAGTAAAGTCAGGAAGTTTTCCTCCATCAAAAACGACCTGGAGAAAAAGGCCATCCAGGATTGGTACGGGGATGTAGGCGATCCGAACCAGGAGTTCTGGATCGAGGAGAATATCAGCAATTATGAAAAGCTGACCCTGGTAAAGGACACGGACGGAAAATGGAAATTCCTGACCCGCGTATATGAACGGGAAGACGGGAATAAAGCGGTTACGATCAATACTGTCTACAATGTTTTGAGGCAGTAAAGCGGGAAAAGGCATCTGTGGGCGCACAGATGCCCTTTTCTAATGTTTTGTAGCAAAAATGATGCAATAGTGGGTTATACTGACAGCAGATGTATGTAAGACAGTTTATTTTGCATACAGGAACTTTTTTGGAGCAATGGAAATCTTTCATTTGTTGGAAAGGAGAGACCGGTGAGAAAAAAGTGGATGTCAATATTGATTTTGGTCTGTATTTGTTTTCTGACAGTACCGTCGGAAAAGGCCATGGCGCAGAATGAGGCCATCGGGCTGCTGATTCAGAAGTACAATGACTACCAGGAAAGTTTTGCTTCCATTGAGAAGGTGGAAGACATAGAAGGAAGCGGTTTTGTGGAGATTGAGAACCAGAGTTTTCCGGTGCTTCTGGAGAGCTTCGGGGAGGAGGAAGTGATGTTCCGGTCCCTGATGCATGAGGAATACCACCGCCTGGCGGTTCTGGTCACCGACAGCGGCGGAAATGTGCTTTACAAGACGGACCAGTTGGAGACGAATTACAGATACCTGGACCAGCTGGAGCAGCCCACCAGGGAGCTGACGGCAGTGTCGTTTCAGGATCTGAACCATGACGGGCTGACAGACATCATCCTGATTACCACCTGTGAAAATGATACGGGAGATTACGCGGGTATAACTTACAAGGTGGGAGACGTGCTCTTCCAGAGGGACGGCCAGTTTTACCGGGACTGGAGGATCTCGGATAAAATCAACCGTTTCAGCATGAACAAGAGCGTGGATTTCATAGTTTCCTATGTGCGGGACGGCAATTCCACGGAGATCCTGTACACGGCCACCACCCTGGAGGAGCTGCTTGACAATGGTTTTCGGATCATTCAGGAACAGTGTTACTCCCGTTCTTTTGAGAAGCAGGGAAAGCTTATGGTGGTGCCCGGCATTATCCGGATGGCGGAGTATGATGTGTTCATGATTTACCTGGTGAACGAGCAGGGTGACATTGTGTGGAGCTTCCAGCCCATGAAGGATTACGACAACCTGTATGCACTGAAGGGAATGACCTGCAGGGACATGGACGGGGACGGCATGAAGGACATCGTGGTGCTTGCCAGGTACAGTTATGCGGGACCGGAGGGGGAACTGCTCATCGATACAAAATGCGATATTTACTATCAGCGTACGGAGGGCTTTGAGGAAGATACGGAGTTTGCCAAGGGCTATCAGTGTACGGAGAAAGATACTATGGCAGGACTGGTGGGAATCATCAGGGAATACTGGGGGTGGCCGAAAGAAAAATGATTAAGATACTGATTGTGGATGATGAAAAGCCCATTTGCGACTTGATAGACATTAATTTATCGGCGGCGGGGTACCAGTGCAAGACGGTGCAGAACGGCCTGGAGGCAATTGACATGATCGAGGCGGAGAATTTTGACCTGATCCTGTTGGACATCATGCTTCCGGGTGCGGACGGATTTGACATTATGGAGTACATCAGGCCGCTGAAGGTACCGGTAATTTTTATCACGGCAAAACATGAGGTGCGGGACAGGGTGAAAGGGCTGAAACTGGGGGCAGAGGATTATCTGGTGAAACCTTTTGATGTGGTGGAACTGGTGGCCCGGGTGGAGGTGGTGCTGCGCAGGTACAACAAGACGGAGAGCACCCTTACGGCCGGGGACGTGGTGGTTGACACAGAGGCCCGGAAGGTCACCAGGGCAGGGAAGCCCATAGTGCTGACCAATAAGGAATACGGACTTCTGGTTCTGTTTATCAGCAATAAGAACATAGCGCTGTTTCGGGAAAATCTATACGAAAAAGTGTGGGGAGACGAATATCTGGCAGACAGCAGGACGCTGGACCTCCATGTACAGCGGCTGCGCAGGAAAATGGGCTGGGAGGAGAATCTGGTGGCGGTGTACAAGATAGGCTACCGGCTTGAAATCTGAGGATGAAGTTTGTATACAAGATTTTACTGGGGGCCATCATCATCATGGCGGTGGCTTTCGGGCTTAGCGGGTATCTTTTTGTGAATTCCGTGTTTCAGACTTCCCTGGAGAGGGAGGTTTTCCAGGCGCTGGATGACTGCAATATCCTGCGGTTCGCTTTTGAGACGGCTGCCCTGAATGTCCCTACCAAGTACAATGTGCTTCAGGATATAGCGGTGGAACAGATCGGGGCGCGTCTGGAGGACAGCAGGGAGCACGGAAGGCTGCTGAGGCTGTCTGACGAGGAGCGGAGGACGCTCTATGCCAGCAACGGTTTTCCAGAGGATAACGCGCTCCTGCAGCAGATTACCCAGGATACCCGGAGCTGGCAGGTGGTGCCCCAGGGGGAACACTATTATGTGCACACCGGCATTGTGGTGAGTGCACTGGACAGAAAACTGTACCTGGAGACACTGGAAGACGTGACGGAGGTGTTTGAGGAGCGCACCCAGGGTTTTTCCGTATACCGCAGAGTGACCCTTGCCATGCTGGTGTGCTGCACGGTGGTGATGTTTCTGATCTGTACCTGGCTGACGAAACCCATCCGGCTTCTGACCCATGCTACCAGGAGAATGGCGGACGGGGATTACAGCTACCGGGCGCAGCAGGTTAGCAATGACGAACTGGGGCAGCTGACCATGGATTTTAACACTATGGCAAACGCGTTGGAGGGAACCATCGGGGAGCTGCAGGAGGAAATAAGGGCCAGGGAAGACTTTATCGCAGCCTTTGCCCATGAACTGAAGACACCGCTGACGGCCATCATAGGGTATGCGGATCTGCTGCGCTCCCGGAAGCTGGACGAGGAAAAGCACTTTCTGTCCGCCAACTATATCTACACGGAGGGAAAGAGACTGGAGAATATGTCGTTCCGCCTGTTGGATATCATCGTGACCAGGAGGGACGACACTCAGCGGCAGCCGGTGGCGGCCAAAGCTCTGTTTGAGTATCTGAAAAGTATGTTTTCCGGGAATACGGAACAAAAGCTGCGGGTTGCCTTCGGTTCGGGAACGGTATACGCGGAGGCCAACCTGCTGAAATCCGTGCTGCTGAATCTGGTGGACAATGCCTGTAAGGCCTCGGCGGAGGGCGGCCTGGTGGAGGTGCTGGGAAAGAGGACGGAGGGCGGCTATGCCTTCTGCGTCAGGGACTACGGTGTGGGCATTCCGGAAGAGGAAGTGAAAAAGGTTACGGAGGCCTTCTACATGGTGGATAAATCCCGGTCCCGCAGCAAGAACGGCGCAGGCCTGGGCCTGGCCCTGTGTGTGGAGATCCTGCGGCTTCACGACAGCGAGATAGTCATTGAGAGCAAAGTGGGGGAAGGAACCAGTATCAGCTTTGTGATTCCTGACAGGACGGAGGAGAAAATCCGGGAGGAAGCCGGGAAGGAAACCAAAGAGGAAATCCAGGGAGAAACCGACGGCGGGAACCAGGAAGGCATGGCGGAGGAGATGGATGATGCCTGAAAAGACGAGAAAACATGTAAAAATTTTTGGCATACTGATCCTCCTGGCCGCTGTGCTTGTGGTTGCCCTGGCAGTGTGGGGGCCGGAAGCCTTGGCCAGGTACCGGGACAAGGGGGTTCTGAACCAGATTCAGAGCCGGGAGACGGAGAGAGGGACGCAGGGGTATCGGTATTCCCTCAGCGGCAATGAAAAAGTGTATATTTTGTCAAAATGCCTGGACAGTCAGATGCAGCCGGAAAGTGATCAGAACGCCCTGTTCAGGGTGAAGGCGGAGAACCAGGATGTGACAGGCACCTACGCTTTCGTGGCCAATAAAAAGGACGCTTCCGGCCAGGATGTGTCGGAGGCTGACGGGATAGAACTCTGCAACCAGGGAATCCGGGAGCTGAAGAAACTGGGTATTCTGCCGGAGGAAGTGGAGGAATTGCAGGAGGATTCATACCAGGCAGTGCTGTATTCCGCCATCGACGTTCCTGAACCCCGCAACAGCGTTCTGGTATGGAAGGTAAACCTGAACGCTTCCGCGCAGATCGCGGACAGGGAACACTGCCTGTTGGATGCCTATGTGGATGCCGATACGGGCAAGGTGTATGAGTTTTATGTCAGGACAGGCTTTTCCTCCTGGGAGGAGGTGGATGTGGACAGACTGGCGGCGGCCTGGGCGGAATATATGGGACTGGAAGAGCCCCGGGAATATGTCAATGCCAATCCCCTGTCGGAAAACACCCCTTATTTTAAAAAGTACAGTTTTGCCGGAATGGAGGATGACAATACAATAGTCACAATTGGATTTTACGAAGGAGTTAATGAGCTATACCTGAAGATTTCCAAGTAACAGGATACAACTTTGATGTAAAAAAGATAAGACTTGTTTACAAAAAGTATGATACTATGATGTGGCTCTCGCGTATACTGTAGAAACAGATACGGGAGAGTTTTTTTCATTCAGAATAAATCCTGCCCGGCGGGAAGGGGAGATCTGTCTGGGGAAAAACGCGAAAGAAGAGGGGGTATCCATGTACGAAGGGAATGAGAGAATCCGGGGACCGCAGGGAGTGGAGCTGATACGGACCAGGCCCCATGATGCGGAACTGGAAAAGAGAAGAAGGAACCTGGAAAAGCGCAGGATGGCCGGGAGCGGCAGGGAGACAGGAGCCGGGGCATGGACCCGCAGCACACGCAGGCAGCAGGATATCAGGGACAGGACACGGATGGAGAGAAAATCCGGGGAGCCAAGGCGGAGGGAGACAGGTACCGGGAACCCGGGCGGGCGGCCTTCCGGGCGGAAGATAACGTCGGATAGGCGGCCCCGGAGAAGGAGGCCGCAGAGTCCCGTGTCCATACTGGCTACTTTTGCCTGCACTGTACTGCTGTGTGTCGGGGGAATCCATTTTGTAAAGACATCCCCCTGGTTTTCCGGTGGGGAGACGGAAGAAGGAATTCAGGGGGAAAACCAGGTTCAGGAAGTACTGGGACCTCCGGCGCCGGTGGTTTCCAATGATATAGTGGAGCGGGAAACGGAGCCGGTTCATGAGAACCCCCTTATTGTCATTGATCCCGGACATGGGGGGACGGATACCGGCTGTGACAGGGCCGGGGTGATGGAGAGCGAGATCAATATGGAAATTGCCAACCGCCTGTCCGGCAAGCTGAAGAGCCTGGGATTTGACACTATCCTGATCAGAGAAGACAATACGACAGATGTGTCACTGGAAGACCGGGTGGCAAAGGCGGAGGCCGCAAAAGCTGACATGTTTGTCAGTATACATCAGAATGCATATGATGAGGATGTGGACGACATCAAAGGGATCGAGACCTATTACGGGAAGGCGGATGGAAGCATACGGCTGGCCGAGTTGGTGCACAAGAGCGCGGTGGAGACGACGGGGGCGGCAGACAGGGAGATCCAGGGAACCGGGGATCTGTATGTTCTCTGTAATACTTCCATGCCGGCCTGTTTGATTGAGACGTCCTTTTTGTCCAGCCGGAGCGACCGCGGGAATATCGTGACAGGGGAGTACCAGGACCGGATGGCGGAAGGCATCGCCCAGGGAATCAATACCTATTTTAACCCCAAGACCATGTATCTGACCTTTGACGACGGGCCTTCGGCGGACAATACCACCGCGGTACTGGATATCTTAAAAGAACGGAACATCAAGGCTACCTTCTTCGTGGTGGGGGAGAATGTGCGAAAGCATCCTGATGTGGCGCGGCGGATCGTGGAGGAGGGCCATACCATCGGCATTCACTGCAACAACCACGACTACAAGGAACTTTACAAGAGTGTTGACAGCTATCTTGAGGACTTTCAGAAAGCGTATGACGCGGTTTACGAGGTGACGGGCGTGGAGGCGAAGCTGTTCCGTTTTCCGGGCGGCAGCGTCAATGCCTACAACAAGGCTGTGGGAACCCAGATTATAGAGAAGATGACAGAGAAGGGATTTATCTATTTTGACTGGAACGCAAGCCTGGAGGATGCGGCCACCAAGGCTGAACCGGAGGTTCTGATCCGCAACGCCGTCAGCAGTACCCTGGGGCGGAAGAAAGTGGTGATGTTGGCCCATGATGTGGTCTACAATACCACCCAGTGCCTGGAGAAGGTGATCGACAGTTTCCCGGAATATGAGATGAAACCGCTGACTGCGGATGTGGAACCGATTCAGTTTTAGCAGAAGGCATGTCCGGCATAGATGGAGAACGGATTATGAAGCGGCAGCTTTCCCGGTGGAGGAGGCTGCCGCTTCCCCTTCAAATCAGTCTTAAATAGTACTCATCTGGCCGATACAATGGTTTGCAACTCCGTAATCCGTTATTTCCATTAAAGTGGACGCGGTGTCAACAAACGACTCCGGTATATCGTCCCTTCTTATTTCGGACGCATGTGCATAATTAAAATGCGTCAGTTCCTCAAATACTATATTCATGCCTTTTCCGGTCCTTAAACAGCAGCTGTTATGATTTGCCGCCTAAATTTTATCATGTATGCCGCACCGGTTCAAGTATTTTTAGTTTTCATTTTTTTAAACGGATTCAGGGTGACAGATAATTTGAAAAATGTTATGATAGAAAGGAAGCAAATCAGGAAAAATAGATCAGAGAAAAATCAGGCAGGCCACGGCTCTGCAGGGGGAACGGTATATGAACATCCCGGGGGACTACGATATGATAGAAAAGTTGATTGTTCTGTTGGAACATCTTGGGAAGGATGAGGATTACCCTGGTACGGAAGGCAGTGAACTGGACCGGGAGCTTGCGTGCTGTATGAAGCGTTTTGTGGACAGGATGCCCGGGGGATTTTTTGCCTACCATGCGGATGAAAAGGAAGAGATCATCTATGCGAACCAGGCGATGGTGCGGCTGCTTGGCTGTGACACCCTGGAGGAATTCCGGGCCTGGACGGGGAATTCCTTTCGGGGACTGGTGCATCCGGAGGATCTGGAGGAAGTGGAGGACAGCATCCGGGAGCAGATTGCGCACAGTTCTTTTGACCTGGACTATGTGGAGTACAGGGTAATCACAAGGGACGGGCAGATCCGGTGGATCGACGATTACGGGCATTTCATCCATGGTGAGACGGCGGGGGACGTGTTTTATGTGTTTGCCGGGGATGCCACGGAGAAAAAGAACCGCCTGTGGGAGGAACAGGAATCCATTCTGGAAGAAAAGAGGCGGAGGGAGGGAGCGCTCCAGGCAAAGCTGGAGGAATACGACCAGGAACTGGAAAAGGACCGCCAGGAGCAGCTCAGGCGCCTGGAGGTTATAGAGGGACTCAGCGTTGATTACGAATCCATCTTCTATGTAAACCTGGAGCAGGACAGGATCAAGGCATACCGGCTGAGCAACAGGTTTGCCGCCCAGTTTCCGGAGGGAGCCCGGGTGAAGGCCTTTACAGGGTTTGATTCCCAGTATATCAGCGACTGGGTGTATCCGGAAGACAGAGGGCTTGTGGAAGGGGTGTCCACCCCGGAATTTATTCGGGAGAAACTGGCCGGGGACAGAACATTTTATGTGAATTACCGGGTTTTAAAGGACGGAAAACCCATGTATATGCAGCTGCGCATTGTGGATGTGGGAAATGAGGAGACGGTTTCCCAGGTGGTTTTTGGCTATCGGAATATAGACAAAGAGGTCAGAAGGGACATGGAACAGGCGCAGCTGCTCATGGAGACCCTGAGGGAAGCCAAACTGGCAAATAATGCAAAGAGCCGCTTCCTTTCCAACATGTCCCACGATATACGGACGCCCATGAATGCCATCATGGGATTCGCCGCATTGGCACGGAAGAATCTGGAGAACAGGGAGAAGCTCACAGAGTATCTGGATATGATTTCCGCCTCCGGGGAGGAGCTTTTGCAGCTGCTGAACGACGTGCTGGAAATATCCAGGATTGAGTCGGACCAGATGGAAGTGAAAGAGGAGGAATGCAGCCTGACCAGGCTGCTGCGGCAGAGCCAGAAGGAGATCTTTGTCAGGGCTGCCGCCAAGAAGATCACGCTTTCCCTGGACATTTCCGGACTCCGTCATGACACCGTGTGGGCGGACGGGGAGAAGCTTGGACAGATTCTGTCTTATCTGGCGGACAATGCGCTGAAGTATACCCGGGAGAACGGCAAAGTGACCATCACCGTCACGGAGCAGGACGCGCTGCAGGACAACTATTTTGCCTATCAACTTGTAGTAGAGGATAACGGAATCGGAATCAGCGCGGATTTTCTGGAACATATTTTCGATCCCTTTGAGCGGGAGAAAAATACCACTTTCAGCGGGATACACGGTACCGGTCTGGGGCTGACGATCACTAAGAAGCTTGTGGACCGGATGGGCGGAAGCATTTCTGTAACCAGTGTGCCCGGGAAGGGGAGTCACTTTGTGGTCCGGATTCCCATGCGGGCGGCGGAAATGTGTGGAGAAACCGATGTGAAAGAGGCGGGCAGGGCAGGGACGGATGCGGCGCCGAAACGGATTCTGCTAGTGGACGACAATGACATCAATCTGGAAATCGAGGCCCAGATGCTGACAGATGCCGGATTTCTGGTGGAGACGGCGGGGGATGGCAGGGCTGCCTACGAAACCGTCCGCCAGTCCCGGGCAGGGGAGTATGACCTGATTCTTATGGATATCCAGATGCCGGTTATGGACGGGTATGATGCCGCCAGGGCCATACGGGGAATTCAGGATTCGGAACTGTCCGGAGTTCCGATTATTGCCGTGTCCGCCAATGCTTTTGAGGAGGACAGGCGGAAAGCCCTGGAAAGCGGTATGAACGCCCATCTGCCAAAGCCTCTTGACATGGCGCAGCTGTTTGAAGTGATGGGAAAGTTCCTGAGGATATGACGGCGCTTGGGAGGCCGTTTCGCGAATTTTTCCGGGGGGAAATCAGCAGTGCCAAAACACAGCCCGGCATAGCCTCTGCCAGGCCGTTTCCTGGATTTCCCGGGGAGGAAACTGACAGAGAGGAGGGTAAGGGAGTGACAGGACTGGCCAGGAACTACGAAAAGGAGATTTTATATCATTATACGGATTACCAGGCCCTGGACGGCATTCTCCATGACGCCCAACTTCGCGTCAACAATGTCCTGAATATGAATGATGCGGCAGAGATGCGTTACTTTATGAGCAGGCTCTGCGATGCGGTTGCGGGAAAACTGGAAAATGAGGGAGAGCGGCAGCGGGCGGGGGAAGTGCGGGAACTTTTCCGGGAAGCCCTGAAAAGGGAATATTTCCGCCCTGCCTACGCGGCCTGCTTTTCTCTCCACAGGGACGATGCGGCACAGTGGGAGCGGTACGGCAACAGGGGCCGGGGCGTATGCATCGCATTTCAGGGCAGTCACCTGCAGAAAATGGCGGAGGGCGCCCTGTCCCTGCAGACCGTTTTTTACCAGGAGGACATGACTACACACAACCTGACAGGCGTGTTTTACCGGTTGGTGAAGCGAAACGGTGAGCTGTCGATGGAAAATCCGGATATTCAGAAGGCTCTGAACTATGCGTGGAGCTGTTCCGCGGCATTCAAGCATCCTTCTTTTCTGTCCGAGCGGGAGGTGCGCCTGGTGGTGTCGCCGGCCGTGAGGGGGTATCTGGACATGACGCCCCATTATCACATCAGCAAGGAACGGATCAAGAAATACTACCCTCTGGATCTGGCATCCATGTGCAGAAAGGCGGGGATCGGATGGGAGGAACTGTTGCCGGAGATCATCATCGGGCCGGAATCCACCCAGTCCCAGTCCATCCTTCAGGATTATCTCCGGGATAACGGCATGGAGGGCCTGGCGGAGAGGGTTTCCATGTCAAATTGTCCGCTGCGTCGGTCGCCCGGGTGAGGGGGCAGTTCCGGAAGGCAGAAGCGGGGGGGCAGCCGGGGGGCAGGATCCTCTTCAGGGAAGAGACCTGCATAAACTGGTGAAGCGCATTATGAAAGAGGTGAGGTCCGGTAGGAGCGTGGAAGAGATCGCTGCCAGGAACTGCGTGGATGTGGACGGAATCCTGAACCGGATGGAACTGCGTACCCGTTCCCGGCATCATAGTTGAACTTGAATGCTGCGCGAAGAGATGCGCTTTTTATTCGGAAGCAACCGCTTCGCGAGACCTGTAATCGGGTAGGTAATATTATCAGCTGTCTGTGGCATACTAAAGCCATGCCGTAAAATATCTCCGGGCCATTCTGTTTCAGAGGGACGAAAGGGATGATTACGGCTCCTAAATAATGGCAGAAAGGAAGAGCCTGCCCTGTGAAACACGGGACGCAGGCCAGGATGGAAGTATGGTAAATTCAGACACTGTTAAATTGCTGCAGGAATGTGATGCTGGAACCAAAATGGCAGTGGCATCGATCAATGAAGTGATTGGGAATGTACGCAATTCCGACATGAGGCAGCTGCTGCAGGAAAGCAGAAATCATCACGAGAAACTGGGAAATGAGATCCATGAGATTCTGAACGATTATGGAATGGAAGAAAAGGATCCCACACCGGTGGCGAAGGGCATGTCCTGGATGAAGACGAATGTGAAGATGAGCATGGACAACAGCGATGCCTCTGTGGCTGACCTGATTACAGACGGCTGCAACATGGGGGTCAAGTCCCTGAACAAATACCTGAACCAGTATGGAGGGGCGGACCACAGGTCAAAGGATATCGGCGCGAAGCTGATTTCCATTGAAGAAAAGCTCTGCGGCGACCTGGAGAAATATTTGTAAGGCATCAGGGGCAGGAAAGCAGAAGCAGACAAAGGAAAAGGAGGACTTAAATTATGAAAGAAGAGCGTCAAATCAGAAAAGAAGAGGTAAAGATCCTGTTCGATTCCCCCTATGTCAGGGTGGCCGACCTGCAGTATGCGCCGGGAAAGCATTACTATGACGCTACCAGAAGGAACATGGAGGATATGGCGGCTCTTAAGACGGCGGAGTCCTTCCGGAACATGCTGCCGGACGCGGCGAGCTGCTTTGTGATTCTGGACATTCCGGGCGAGGAACCCAGGCTTCTGCTTTCCTACGAATACCGCTATCCGGCGGGGCGTTTCCTGCTCAGCGTGCCGGCGGGACTGATTGATAAAGAGGATATGGAGAAACAGGATCCCGTTCTGATTACCGCGGTCCGGGAGATCCGGGAGGAGACGGGCCTGGAGGTCAGGGACACGGATACCGTAAAAATCGTGAATCCCCTTGTGTTTTCCACTCCCGGAATGACGGATGAGTGCAATGCCCTTGTGTGCGCGGTACTCCGCTCTGCAGATCTGTCTGAGCTCTCCCAGGAGGGGGCCGTGGGTTCCGAGCAGTTCGACGGCTTTGCCCTGTTGACAAAGGAGGCCGCCCGGGAGGCTCTGCGGATGGGGCGGGATGAGAGGGGGAATTTTTATCCTCTGTATACCTGGGCGGCACTGGTGTATTTTGTGTCGGATATGTGGAGGGAGGAATCATAATCAGACCTGCAATAGTTCTGATAGATGATCGAATTGTTTTAGTTTCCTTAAAATTTTATGAAATTGAAAAACGGACTGGAAATGTGCACAAAAATCTGGTATGCTAAAAGCAGTATATGTGAAAATTTCTGAATCCTGTGATTTCTTCTTATGATGACTTTCCCGTGCGGTATCCTTTTTGTCCCATATGGCAGCAGGGGAACTAGCACAGTACTCCCAGGACTTTCATGCAGGAAAAACTGAAAAAGGGGTGATGCGGATGAACCAAAAATTAAAGGAAAAGATATTGGAATCCCTCTCCGCCGTGCTGCCCATAACGGGAATCGTGCTGCTTTTGAGCATTTTGCTGGTACCCGTGGATCTGGGAATCATGGTGATGTTTATCGTCGGTGCGGTGATGCTGGTGATAGGCATGGGATTCTTTCAGTTGGGGGCGGAGATGTCCATGACGCCTCTGGGGGAAGGTATCGGCGTCCAGATTTCCAAGACGCGGCACATCCCCCTGATCTTCCTGATTGGGTTTTCCATGGGGGCCATCATCACCATCTCGGAGCCGGATTTGCAGGTACTGGCGGAACAGGTTCCCTCCATTCCGAACCTGACATTGATCCTCACCGTGGCGGTGGGTGTGGGAATCTTCCTGGCAGTGGCGATTTTAAGGATTTTGTTCCAGATCAACCTGTCTACCATTTTGATCGGGTTATATGCGGTGCTTATCGGAGCTTCTTTTTTCGTATCAAAGGACTTCCTGGCAGTGGCGTTTGACTCCGGCGGTGTGACCACGGGTCCCATGACCGTTCCCTTCATCATGGCAATGGGCGTGGGTCTTGCCTCTGTCCGCGGCGACAGAAATGCTTCCAGTGACAGCTTCGGTCTGGTGGCGCTTTCCAGTGTGGGGCCCATTCTGGCAGTGCTGATTCTGGGGATGTTCTTCAGCCCCGGTGAGGCGGCCTATTCGGCGACGGGAGTGGCTCATGTGAGCACCACCCGGGATGTGGTGAAGGAATTCCTCTTCAGCATGCCGCCCTATGTCCGGGAGGTGCTGATCTCCCTGATTCCGGTGGCCGGCGTGTTTGTGCTTTTCCAGGTTCTGACCCACCGTTATCCCCGCAGACAGGTAAAGCGTGTGACAGTGGGATTTGCCTATACATATATCGGTCTGGTGCTGTTTCTCTGCGGGGTGAACGTAGGGTTTGCCCCTGTGGGTTCCCTGCTGGGAAACCGGATTGCCGCGGAATCCTGGAGGTGGCTCCTGGTGCCTATCGGTATGCTCATCGGTTACTATATCGTAAAGGCGGAGCCTGCCATCCAGGTGCTGAACCGGCAGGTGGAAGGAGTGACCAATGGTTCCGTCTCAGCCAGGTCCATGAACCTGAGCATGTCCCTTGGCGTGTCTGCCAGTGTGGGCCTGGCCATGGTTCGGGTGCTGACGGGGCTGCAGATTCAATGGATCGTGATACCGGGATACCTGATTGCGTTAATTATGTCACGGTTTGTGCCCAAGATGTTTGTGGGTATCGCCTTCGACTCCGGCGGCGTGGCCAGCGGACCCATGACGACCACATTCCTGCTTCCCCTGAGTATAGGTGCCTGTGAGGCCGTGGGGGGCAACCTGATGACGGATGCCTTCGGCGTGGTGGCCCTGGTGGCCCTGACCCCTTTGATTGCCATTCAGCTCATGGGGATCTGGTACCGGTACAAGCTGAACCTGGCGGGAAGCACCGCGGTGCGGGATGCGGAAGTACTGGATGTTATGGATGACATCATCGAATTTGAGGAGGGCAGTGAAAATGGCGGACGAGCATAAGAAGACTGCGTATCGGATGTTGTTCCTGATTGCCACACCGAAACTGGTGAATAAGGCCACAGGAGTGTTCAAGGAAGAAAATGTTCCCATGCAGTATATCTTTCATGCCCAGGGGACGGCCACCAGTGATGTGATGGACATGCTCGGCCTGGACGGCGTGGACAAGAATATCCTGATGAGCATGATGCCCAGGGCTTTTGCGGACGAAATGCTCCGGAAGCTGCGCAAGAAGCTGCACCTGGGAATGCCCAATACCGGGATTGCCTTTACGGTGCTTATGTCCGGGGGCAGCGGGCACCTGGTCCAGATGGTGGAGAATCTGGCACCGGAGGGAACTGGAAAATCATCGGAGAGGAATGAGGCAGATATGGCAGAGCATGAATACAGTATGATCATGGCTATCGTAAATCAGGGATTCAGCGAGGACGTAATGAACGCCGCAAGGCCCAAGGGAGCCTCCGGAGGCACCGTATTCCACAGCAGACGCATCGGAACCCAGGAGGCCATGAAATTCTGGAAGATCAGCGTGCAGGAAGAACGGGAAGTAGTCATTATCCTGGCTACCAAAGAGGACAAACTGGCCATCATGCAGGAGATAGGGAAGAAATGCGGCATGCAGAGCAAGGCCCAGGGTGTGGTGATGTCCCTGCCGGTGGATGGGATTGTGGGGTTGGACTGAGGACTTACCCCTCATTTGCCTCATACAGATACAGCTGTCCCTTCTTTCCCACCCGGGTCACGGTCTCCATATGGAACAGGATGTTCAATACCACCTGGGCCAGGGAGAGGGGGATATGGGCTGCCTTCGCGAAATCCCTGGAGGTGAAGGCGCCCTCCAGCTCATAGGGTACAAACTGCAGGAAGTCCCGGGGATCGTCGATCTCAATTTCCTGCACCAGTTTCGTGGGAATGCGGTCATAGCGGCTTGCGCCCTTCTTTTTGTCCTTGCTCCAGCCGTTCAGGAGCTTGTACTCCTCCATATCCAGAAAAACCAGGCGCAGGTGCAGGTTGGGATTCTTCAGGAACATTTTGATCTTGTAAAGTTCCGGAAAAACGGCATAGGGGCTGCCTTTTTTGGGGGATTTGCGCTTCCTGCTCAAAGTACCCGTGTCCTCGTCGATCCAAATGATCCATTTCTCGTGTGGGATGGGATATACGATGGTTACCGGGTACAGGGGCAGGAAAGCGGCCAGTTTGCCCCGCATTTTGTCAAACTGCCGGGTCTGGATCTCAATGATCTCGCCGTTGGCATAGATATCCGCAACATAATTTTCGATGGGGATTTCCTGACGGTCTTCGTCGGGCTCGTAATAATTCTTCAGGATGGCATGGACGGTCTTTTCCGACAGTGTGCCGATGCCAAGGCGCTGTCTGTCGATTCCGATTACTTTTCTTTTGGCGTTCTCAAAGGGTCTCTGGTCCGGCATTTGGCGTTCTTACCTTTTTCCTTTCAGGGGTTGGAAGTATTTGCGTGGCTTAGAATGATTTCTCATATGAGTTTATCACACTTTGGGCATCGCTGCAATCGTTAACCACTGCCAGGACAGTTGGTGCATGCGTCAAAACAGATCCGCCGTCTTAGACAGTTATACTCGTGAACGCATTTAATTGCCGCTTTCGGCTCTGGAATGCCGATGCGTTCACTCGTTATATTATGCAGACGGCAATTAATTACGTTTGTGGGTATAAACTGTTTTCAGCCATTAGTTTTCGAAACTCTGCGTTTTCACGGATAAATGCCAGTTCCTCCCTGTTTTCCAGGTCATCTCGGATGACATTGGTCAGTCTGTCGGAAAAGGCATCGGGATCCCTGCGGGCGATGTCCCGGTACAGAGGGCTTTCCTCCGGATGCCACTTTTTCTTCATGGCGGGCAGCATCCTGGCCAGTACAGCCAGGCATTTTTCCTCGTCCTGCCATTCCACGGCAAGCTGCAGGCGGGCGGAATAGGCTATCCATTCGGTGAGGGAAAAATTCCTGGAAAGTGTCTCATAGAGCTCGGCGTAAAAGGCGGCATCTTCTTTCCGCTCCTCTTTCACCGCTATCTCCAACAGATTCATCAGGGCAGTCTGGACCTGTGTCACGCCGTTTAATATTCTGTGCTCCCACAGCTCTTTCGCTTCCTTATGCCGTTCCTGCCGGGTGTAGAGAACCGCCAGTTGTTCCTGTTGGTCTATGACGGAGGAGGGCAGCTTCCTGATCAATTCTTCGGCCTTTGCGAAGTCTCCCCAGTTTCGGCTGTAGGATATCAGCATTCCCAATGCCCTGTCCCGAATCTCCGGCGCCTCGCTCCGGGAGAGGCGGAGGTAGAAATTTTCCAGGCTCACCCTGTAATGATCCGTTTCCGGCACATTGTAGAGGAACAGTGTGGCGTCCAGGTACATCGCGGCGGAGTAGAGCAGTTTGTCACAGGTGGGGTATTCCTGTATCTTTTCTGCCGCTGCCTGAAACGCGGTTTCGTAGCCTTCCTCCTGAACCGTTCTGTCCAGCTGTTTTATGAAATTATCGATTTCGATGTCCGTCAGATCTTCCTGAAAGGAGAGCAGGGTGTTCAGATCCGTATTCAGCAGACGGGCCAGTGCGGGCAGAAGGGTTATGTCCGGGTAAGTGGCGCCTTTTTCCCATTTGTGGACTGCGGTGGCGGAGACCCCCAGATATGCCGCGACCTGTTCCTGGGTTAATGACATTTCACGCCGTTTTTCCTGAATGATCCGATTGATTTTCATGTTATGCCTCCTGATTTTTTGTTTTTTTACTTGGTTTCTTTGACATGGGCAAATGTACTGTCTGGCAGGATTGCTGTCTGGCAGGATTGCTGCCTGGCAGCTTAGCTATTTGACAGCTTTGCTGTTTAAATGTCCCTGACAGTGATAGCATAACAAAAGTATACACAGGATACAATGGCGTAATTGTTAAAATAAAGGTTCATAAAATAAACCGGAAGTTATGTTTTCCGGTTTATGGATTCCGCTTTCTGTAAAGATCCGCATGTGGAAGCATGCCGTTGGGACGGCTTGTGGGTCGCCGGGAATGCATGCGGGCCGTTGGACGGATGGTGGATAAAGGAGATTTACTGGGTTCTAAGCCGGGCGTCCGTTCAGAAAACGGAATACAAAAGTACCCCGGCCACGCCGGAGCCGGCCATAACCCACAGCGGGCCAGGCTTCCACTTCCGGAGCACGATAAAAGCAGTCAGGAATATGGCGGCGGCAGGAATGTTAACGCCTGTCAGATCCGCCGGAAGGCTTCTCTGCCCATAGACTGCCATAATCAGCAGGGAAATCCCGGCCGAGGCAATCATGGCGATTACCGCCGGGCGAAGACCTGCCAGAATCCCCTGCACGACGGTAAGCCCCCGGAAACGGTAATAAATGAAGGCAAGGGTCATGACGATCACGCAGGATGGAAACACACAGCCTAGCGTGGCAATAATAGCCCCGGGTAGTCCGGCCACCTGAATTCCCACAAAGGTTGCGGAGTTGATGGCGATGGGGCCGGGGGTCATTTCGGCAATTGTCATGATGTCCGCAAATTGCGCCATGGTCAGCCATGGGTGGATATCCACCACCTGATTCTGTATGAGCGGCATGGCGGCATATCCTCCGCCAATGCTGAACAGCCCGATCTGGATGAAGCTCCAGAATAATTCAAGGTAGATCATTTTGTATCATGTCCTTTCTCTCTGCTACAGCTTTTATTCGATGGCGATTCACTTCCTATGGCAGCTTTCCTGCGCCAACAGGTATCCGCGGCGCCGATCACCCCGCAGATGAGAATAACCAGGATAATATTTGCGGAAAAAAACCGTACAGCGGTAAATACTCCCAACATCACTGCGATGGGCAGGATGCGTTTCTGTCGGAATACCGTTTTCGCCATATTCAGGACGACATCAAAAATCACGGCGGCGACACCGCAGAGCATACCTGACATCGCCATGCCCACAATCGCGTTATCCCGGAATGCCTGGTAAAAAAGGGAAATGACTGAAATAATAATGAGGGGAGGCAGTACGGTTCCCACAACCGTCAGCAGTGCCCCGGGGATTCCTGCAACATGGTATCCCACCAGGATTGAGGCATTTACCGCGATCGCACCGGGGGAGGACTGGGCAATGGCGGTGAGATCCAACATCTCCTTTTCCTCGATCCACCCCAGTTCTTCCACAAAACGTTTCCGCATTAACGGAATAATAACAAATCCGCCGCCGAAGGTACATGCGCTCAGCTTGAAAACAGATAGGAACAACTGACTGTATTTGTTGTTTTTTAATTCTTTCACCAGAACACGCGCCTCCCCTGTGTTTATTTTTTCCATTATATCCCTTGTTTTATGATAAAGGAAATAATATAATTTAAGGAAAACAATAAGAAAAATTATATAAGGAGAATGCCATGACTCTGCGACACATGATAATATTCCGGACAGTATGTGAGATGGAATTTAATTCTACAAAAGCAGCCGAAGAACTGCAGATGACCCAGCCGGCAGTAAGCCTTGCCATTAAGGAGCTGGAGCAGTACTATGGCATCCGTCTGTTCGACCGGATTGGGAGGAGGCTGCGGATTACGGATGCGGGAAAACATTTTTTACAGTACGCAATCCATATTTCGGATCTTTTCCGGGACATGGAGACCGGACTTCGGAACTGGGGAACCAGGGGAATCCTCCGGGTGGGGGCAAGCATCACCATCGGGTCCCAGTTCCTGCCCGGGTATGTGAAGGCCTTCTCCGGTGTCTGTCCCGGCATCGACATACGCGCGGTGGTGGAACAGGCCGGCAGGCTGGAAAAGAAGCTGCTTGCCAACGAACTGGACTGCGCCCTGACGGAAGGCATTGCCCACAGCCCTGATATTGTGTCGGAAGCCTATATGGAAGATCATTTATCCGTTATCTGTTCCGCGCAAAAGATGTGGCGGCAGGGGCAGGTGATATCCGTTGACGAATTCCGGAAGCAGCGCTTCCTTCTGCGGGAGCAGGGAAGCGGTACCAGGGAAATTTTTGACCGGGCAATGGAACAGGCCGGTATAAGCATTACACCGATATGGGAAGCCATGAGCACCACTGCGCTTGTTAATGCGGTTATAAACGGCCTGGGCATCGCAGTCCTGCCTTATCGTATGATTCTGCCTGCCCTGAAACGCGGTCTGATCGTTACCGTGGACGTGCAGGGCTTGTCCTTCCGCCGGAATTTCTATATCATCCATCACAAAGACAAGTTCCTGACGGAGGCTGCAAAATCCTTTATGGAGCTTTGCAGGAATTATGAGACTGATCATTCTCTTCCTGAGGATAAGGGATTACTTGAATAGCGGCGGGTATATTGGTCTATCTCTTCAATTTTACATTTGTGTATTTTTGTTTGAGTTTTCCACCGCCTCTGCCACTGTCTTCCAACCTGAGGTCCGCACTGCCGCGGCAAATGCACCGGCAACTTCAGCATTCGGAATAGACACTTCCCGTTTCCGGAAATCATAGGCCGGATATCCCAGGTGAATCATTAATGTCAGGACATCATCCGCAATATGAAACGTACTCATATCATTGCTGAAGGATTCTGTATCCACCCGGACATGTTCTCCGGCCAGAAGCTGTGTCACGGAATCCTTTAAACCGTCAAAATTCATCATAATATATGTCTTCAGGGCCTCAAAGGTCTCTGTCTGATTCCAATAACTGTCATAACGTTGGTTGAGCATGGCTCGATAAAGTTTTTATAAAAATATATTTCAACTAAAAATATACCTTGACAGACGAGGTATCATGAAGTATGATGTAAACAGAAAGGAGGAAGAGCATATGTCAATTACCTCCGATATTTTACGGGGACACACGGAGGCCATCATTTTGGCACACCTTCTGGAGCAGGACAGCTACGGCTACCAGATCAACAAGGATATCATGAAGAAGACGGACAACCGCTGTGAACTGAAGGAAGCTACCCTGTATTCCGCATTTCGCAGACTGGAGCAGGCGGGATACATACGCACCTACTGGGGGGACGAGACGGTGGGAGCGCGGCGGCGTTATTATTCCATCACGGAAGAAGGGCGCAGGGCTTACCAGGTTTACAAGCGGGACTGGGAGGAGGCCAAGGCCGACATTGACCGGCTGCTGAAGTAGCAGGGTAAGGACCGGCGGGAAGGCCCGGGGAAGAAAAGCGGAAAGCCAGGGCGTAAGAAGGCCGGGGGAAGGAAAGCAGGAAATCGGGGAGCAGAAAAGCCCCGGGGAAGGAAAGCAGGAAATCGGGGTGCAGAAAAGCTCCGGGGAAGGAAAGCAGGAAATCGGGGTGCAGAAAAGCTCCGGGGAAGGAAAGCAGGAAATCGGGGTGCAGAAAAGCTCCGGGGAAGGAAAGCA
>CAJTSY010000059.1 GCA_910578995.1 uncultured Acetatifactor sp. | reverse complement strand
ATAATGTACCCTGCTTCATAAACAGTCCTCCTCTAAAATTGGTTTCTCATATAATAAGGGGAGCCTTCTTTCCGTTTTCTTGAAAATTTGCTCAAATTCATTTATAAACTTTTCATAAACAGCGCTCCGATTCATATTTCTTTGCCAGCTAGTAGAAGCTGTCCTTCTTGAGCCCTGTAAGCTTCATGGCCACCTTTGCCGTAATTACGCCGGACTTCCATCTCCCATAGCAGTCCTCCCAATTTTCCGGATACTCCACGCGCGGCCTGCCCAGATGCCTCCCATCCGCTTTCGCCACCTCGATGCCCTGGCGCTGCAGCTCATGCCGCTCCGTCCAGTCTTCGTCCGCCACATAGGCGAACACAGCCAGCACCACATCTGTAATCAGCTGCCCCACCAATTCCTTCGACTGTGTGGTGTCCAAAATTGGCATGGAAGTCACTTTGATGTCGGCACCAATCTCCTTTGTGATATGGAACCATTCCTTGTATATCTCCCCATAGTTCCGCCCGAACCGCTTCAGTTCCGTCACCACCAGCAGATCGCCCTGCCGCAGGATATTGTCCACCAGGGAACGATATACCGGTCTCTCAAATTTCCTCCCGGATTCTTTCTCCACATAGATGTCGCGCTCATCAATGCCCTCCTCGTCCCGCAGGATATGGATCTGCCGCTCCGGGTTCTGCTCACGGGTGGATACGCGCACATATCCGAACTTCTTTGTTGCCATGACAGCCCTCCTTCCATAAAAATCCGTGTCGCAAAAGGTATTTACTATTCCTGCGACATCGCAATATCCAAAACAGACCTTTTGCGATAGAAAAACAGGGGCATATACCTGCCAGAATAACTATCTCCAATGGTATACCTTTTGCGACACATTATTTTATACGCAGGGGATGCCCAAACCACAACATCCCCCCGCGCAGTTTCATAAACTGTTTCCTCAAGCCCTGTCTGCTACACCTTAAAAACCTTTATGCAGTTCAGCAAAGTCGCAGAGAACTCCTGGTACAAATCCTCCTCAAACACGTTCTGCTCCATGGCATTCTTTACAAGCAGGGGCCGGTACATCCGAAAGATTGCCTCCTGCGCCGCTTTATCCCCTGCCTTCGCACGCTCCAGCAGCTTATCAAAATCTGTCATACCCATTCATCTCCTTTCTCAACTTCCTGAGCACATAATAATACGCCATCTCAGCCTGCTTCGGCTCCATCCCGAAACGCTGGCCCAGCTCAACAAAGGCAAGCCCGCCGTACACTCTGGCGAACAGGAGCTCCCTGTCCCGGTCTTTCAAGCGGCTTATGGCCTTAGCCAACCGGTCGCTCTCCAGAAGAGCCAAAAGCTCCCCGTACCTCTGCCAGTCCTGAAAGATAAAATCCGTGTTCTCCCTTATGTAGGCCCGGTACTGCTCCTCAAAATCCGTATAGTTCCGCTCCAGGATATCCTCCCTGGCGGCCTCCATGCCCTGTAGCCGATACTTCCGTTCCCAATATGTCTTCCGTGTGTTCCTGATAGCGGTCATCAGATATGCCGTAAATCGGTTCTGTACGGAATCGGTATGTTTTTCCTTCATCCTTTCGCCTCCAGTCTTTTTCCACGTTTTCCTGTGAACTGTGGGGCTGGAGGCCCTCTTACAGAATGACATATGCAGGCTTTGAATGCATAAAGAAAAGAGCATCTATCCACCAGAATGCTCGGACGACCGCTCTTTTCCCATGCATCTTTATTACCCTCCAAAAAGTAGTGTGCCGGACTACCATATAAGGCATGGAACACTCTCCAGAGACCTATGATTTTTTTAACGAAATTCCCCTGCCGATAGCCGGCTCATGACCATTCCCCAATGTCCGCCATATTCCTCTTCTATGGCTGCAAAAAGGCACCCAAAAAACATCTGATGAACCATGTTTTTTGTTCACCAGATGTCCAGGTGTTTAGTAGTTTTATACCCTACTCTTTAGAATGTTCATACCATTTTTACTTTTGTATGGTATGGCAATACACTACTTATAGGAGGTGATTACAATGTCTTTATCTATCAACGATGCCCAAGTCTTCAGTGCAGCCTTAAAAAGAGCCAGAAAAAAGCAACACCTAACACAAGCAGAGTGCGCCGAACTGCTGGAATACTCCCTAACTTTCCAAAAGGATCTGGAACGGTGCCGATGCTCCCCAAGCATCGAAAACTTTTATCACATCTGCCTCACCCTGAATATTTCGGCAGATGACTGTGTCTTCTCAGAAAGCTGTCAGAGCACAAATCCTACATATAATGAACTGCTTAGACTGCTTCCGCAATGTGACGAAAGCAGCTTAAGAGTTCTGACCGCTACCGCAACAGCCATGCTTAACGAAAAAAGCAAAGCATCACCTTGAATACTTGATGAACAAAAATATAACCCGACTTTTTCTCTTGTTGGGTTATATTGTATGACTCAATTATCTGTGAAAAGTATATATGAAATAGATGGTTTGTCTTTTTCCTCGACAAATTATGACATTTTACTCATCTCTGTTATCTGGGCAAAATTTATATCCATATCCGTGTAATGTCTGTATATTAGTGATTCCCAGCTTAGTTCTGAGACGATAAATAATGTCTTTTATTATGTAGGCTCCTCCAGGATAATCATCAGCACTCGCTGCTTCATAAATCTGTTCCTTAGTAAGGGCGATATTGGCATTTGATGCCAGAAAATAAAGTACGTCAAACTCCATTTTGGTAAGCTTCACTTCCTGATCATTCTTATAAACCGATCTGCTTGCAGGATAAATATGAAGTTTTCCATATACCAACCTTTTATCTATCTCTGCCATCCGTTCTACTCCTTTCCCGCTATTTATTGCGTCAACGCCCAAAGGCCTGAAAGACAGCTTAATCTCTGTAAACCACTTTTTGTTCCTCCTTCAGTCGATGACATTGATATTCATATCTTTATAATCACTGTTCAGAGAAAAACTGTCCCTTATTCCTTCTGTCAGATATATATTTCCATCTTCCATAATCAGGATCATTTCATAATCCTTGTGCTGTCTCCAGTACTCTTTTGCCTGTTCCAAACCCATAACAAAAAGTGCGGTAGAGAGTGCATCACACAATTTCCCTTCACTGGCAATGACCGATACCGAAGCGATACCGTTTTCCACCGGACGACCCGTCGCAGGATCAACGATATGTCCATATGTTTTGCCATCGTCTCCGACAAAAAAGCGTTCGTAATTTCCTGATGTGACCACAGCCATATCTGATATTTGAAAGATTCCAAGCACATTTCCCGAAAAAGGATCTTTCAGTCCTACACGCCAGTCGCTCCCATCCGGTTTTGTTCCGATTGCCTGAATATTCCCTCCTATATCAAGCAGTGCAGCGGTAATGCCACGTTCACGTAAAACCTGTGCCGCTTCATCCCCTGCATATCCTTTACCCACAGCACCCATGTCAATCATGCTGCCAGGTTCTGTCTGGATTTGATTTTCATTCAGTTTTACCTTTTCATAACCGACTTTATCCAAAAGCCCTGCCAGTTCTATCTCTGTGGGGATACGGTTCTCTCCTGTCGTAAATCCCCATGCTGTCAAAACCGGATAAATCGTTGGTTCCAAAACCCCATTTGTTTTCTCTGCCATATCTAACGCAAAGGAAACCAGTTCTGCCGTCTTCTGGTCTATCGTTACAGTCTGTCCTGCACTGTGATTGACCGCATAAATATCACTGTTTTCATCTGTAACGGACCATAACGCCTCCAACTCCCTTATTTTGTCTTCCGCTGCGAGGACAGCCGCCTCCGCATCCATTCCATATGCCGTAAAGGTCATGTATGTATCCATCGCAAAGAAAGACTCCGAATGCTCTGCCATATTTTGATTTCGTTTCCATGAACATCCGGTAATCCCCATAATCAGCATATACATCATGCAAAAAAAGACGATTTTCTTCATTCCCATACCTTTTCACTTTCCATGTGAAGTCCGAAAACGCTTAGCGGGGTCCTTTTGAGCTTAGTGTTTCCTTTCACGTTGCCCCCTGCCAATCATTCTAAGGCCCGCACAGGCATAATTCCCAATCAATAGGAACAGTCCCATGACCGCAATATAGTCCAGATAGAAAAATACCAGCGGCTCATCATAATCGAAAAAGACAAAATGGCTCCTTAGCAGCATGTAATCTCCGATGTCCCTCTTTATGAAAGCGTATACTCCATATCCTGAAATCACCAGCGCCAGAACGCGTCCTGCCCACTTCCGTACCACAGACGGTTTCGGAAAAAGTCTCTTTGCCATCCCTGTTATCATGCTCCAGTGGAAGCCCAGATGGACGGACATCAGCACAAACCCCCAATAGGCGGAAACCATATGCAGGTTCCTTGCAAAGGAGCGCCCGCCTTTTATGGGCAGAAAAGACAGCGCATGGCGGGAAAGGATAATGCCGCTTATCATCAAACCGGCCATTGTACAAAGTATCAAGAATACAAGCCCTGCCTGCATCATGCGCACAGGATGATATCTCCCTTTCAAAATGTTCCTGATCCAACTGCCGTTCAAGATATGGTGTATGATAAAAAGGGCAGACATCCCGATGCCGATCCATTCATGGGCCGCCTGCCCAATCAGCTCGTATGCCATAAGCAAAAGCAGCGCCGCCGTCATTCCAATATCAACTGCCAGTTTCAAAATCATCTTCGGCTTCATTCCGATTCCCTCACATTCCCAACAGATAAATACAACATCCTTTTGATAAAAGAATCCCATAGAATCATGTCTTTGATTCTATCATAAAAGAATCGAGGCCTCATAAGAAGTCTCATTTTGTTCATCAGTGTATACTTCAAGGTTATACCCTGGATGTGACCATGTCGCGGCCTTGCGGATTCCATTATGTTGGCCATTCCGCTTCTGCTCCATCCGAAGCGCCTGCGTCTGCTGCTTAGCCGGATTCCCCCTCAGCGCCACTCTGAAAATCGTCTCCGCCTGCTATATTGATCAGCACATATTCACAATGCTCTTCTGTCCTTACAGGATATCCCCATCCGGTAAAACCCGAGGAAACCACCACCTTGCAGCTGCCCACATCATATTCCCCGTAGTTTAAGATTCCTGTCAGTTCCGCTAGGTTGCCCACCGGCCAGACCTGTCCGGCATGGGTATGGCCGGAGATCAGCAGGTCCACACCCTGGGCGCTGTTCTCCTCCGCCTCTATCGGCTGATGGTCTGCCACAATGATATATTTGTCAGTATCCGCATCTCCTAGCAGCTCCTCCACCGAAGCCCTGCCTGAAACATTCCCCCATGCGGCATCCCCTCTTCCCGCAAGAATCAGCTCATCATTGATTTCCACATACTCATCCTCCAGAATCCTGATGCCGTTTTCCCTTATGGCAGCCTCCAGCTCCGCATTTGTATAGCTCCTGCTCCGGGTATAGGGCTGCCTGTCATGATTCCCAAACACATAGTAAATGCCGTATCTGGCTTCAATCCCCCCTAAGACCCTAAACACCTCCTGCATCCGCTCCCTTGACGTTCCCTCCTCCACGATATCGCCGCCAAGCACTACAATGTCCGGGCGCTGTCCGCTTATCTCCGCCACCTTATCCTTTAAGACATTCGTGCTCTGAATCGTCCCATAATGGATATCTGTAAGCAGGACAATCCTGTAACTCCCAATGCCTTTTTCTGTTGCAAGTTCATACTCTGTCTTCACTGCGTGCTGCATATTGAAATATCCATAGGACAATACGGCTCCCGTCATCAATACAGGCAGCAGACCGCATCCATATAGCTTTCTACAGGCTTTGCCCGCCGTGCTTTCCTTCCATTTTCCCAAAAAGCATCTCCCGATAGCTGCCGCAAGATCCAGAAAGACAGCAATGACAACCATATGCAGTATCACCACTGCCCTGAAGCTCCAGAGGTTTCTGCACCCCAGGACAATGGCCACTGTCAAAGCAGCCGTCAGAATCCAAAGGACTATTTTCTTTCTCCCAAAACCATAAAATTTCATGACCCTTTTGAGATAGCAGTATACATATATCCCCAAAAGAATCCCTGCCAATGCGAAACCCAGGCGAAATATAGCCATATTTTCCCTCTCTTTCTCTGCATCCTACCATCCCCAGCCGCCTCTGCGCCCGGAAATCGTGGAGACAGCGTCTAACGTGATTTCCACTGTTTCTCCGCCCACACTCAGGATGTAGGTTTCTCCCAGCACAAGCTCCGGGCTGCTGAACACCACGGAGGCCATTTCCTTCGCCGCCGTATGGCGGAACAGCTCATTCCCCTCTGCGTCAAAGATGATGACTTCACTGCCCGCCCCATAAGCATGCTCAAAATTATGTCGGAAAGAGCACTGCGTGGAACTGCCGTCAAAGGTTTCCGCCATACCGGAGCTGCCCACTGCCAGAATGATCCCACCGCTGACCGTACAGCTTCCCCCATTCTCGGAACCCGAGTCTATCGCCCCGTTCCAGTTGCTGCTGGGGCCGTCTATGGAGACCATGCCGCCCTCTATGGAAATATTGCCGTTGGAATCAAAACCGTCCCCTCCTGCATCCACCTTCACCTCACCTCCACAGATGGTCAGGTTCGGCATATCCTTTACTTTACTGGCAGTGTTTTCTCTTCCCCATCCCCAGCCGCCGTCGGGTCCTCCGTTGGCGTTGATTCCGTCATCGTCCGCCACAATATCAACCACGCCGCCCTCTATGGAAATCTGGTTCGCCTCCAGTCCCTCATAGGATTTTGTGATTCGAATGTCCCCGCCTGTAATTTCCAGTTCCATATCCCCATGGATGCCGTCATCTCCAGCCGCAAGCGTCAGGGAACCGCCCAGAATCCGTACCGCACCGTTGGAATGGACTGCGTCATCATAGGAGTCCACGAAAAAGCTGCCTCCTGTAACGACAATTTCCCTGCCGCACTTCAGTCCCTTGGCGCTGGCCTGGGTCATGTCCGACAAATCCCATCCGGAATCAGGATTCTCCCGGCTGCCCTGTGGCCGAGAAAACAGATTTCCGCTCCCGCCTCCGGCAATGATGTGAAAGGTTCCATCCGAAATCGCCAGGGACGTTTCCGCCTGCAGGGCATCTCCCTGGCTCTGAATGGAAAATTCCCCTCCCTCAATGGAAATCATGCCATATCCATCCCCCGTGGAATCATCGGATTTGATGCCGTCCCCACCGGAGCGGATGGAAAAGCTTCCGCCCGTGACAGTCACGGAATCCTTGCCTTTTATCCCATTGTTCAGCGCTTCCACTTCGATATTGCCGCTGTCAATGGACAAATGGTTTGTGGTATGTATGCCATTATTCATATAGCCGAACACCTGAAGAGAGCCTGTCCCGGTAACAGACAGGTCGTCCCAGGCATATAACGCCCCGCCCTTCGCATCCTGTCCGTCCTCCTGCGCTGCTGCTTCCATTTCGGCTTCTGCACCGCTCTGCAGCCTGTTGAAAGTCCCTTCCTCCAGCAGGATCAGCGTATGTCCCGCATTTTCGATATGGATCGCCGCATCTGACAGATTCGTGATATCCACGCCGTCCAGTACCAGTTCCACCGTCTCCTTGCCGCCTGCGTCCACATAAACCTGCCCATCCTCCAGTGTACCGCTGAGCCGATAGCTGCCGCCCCTGTCAATTGTGACAGTGTTTCCCGAAACATCCGCGCCGGGCCCGGAAACACTGCTTCCATCCTGACTTAAGATAATCCGCGTCTGCTCCGGTTCGTCAATGCCGGAGAGCCCTGCCATTTCCCCTCCGGCCGGTTTTACAGCTTCCGATATCCCGTTTTGCAAATATGGCCGCTCTCCATGCTGAATGCCGAACAGAACACAGCCCGATAATGCTGCCAGCAGCCCTGCCACACCCAAAAGCATTGACAGCCCCTTTTTCTTTCTCTTTTTCAACCGGAACACCTCCTACAGCATTTCCTTCTCCGAGAAATCACCTATGGATACATTCAGGTTTCCATTCCGTGCACGTATTTCATCTATAAATTCTTTCGGCACTACGATATCGGAAAACCGCACATCATATGTAAGTTCAAAAAGCGTCCCCATATTGGTCGTCTGGACCTTTCTCAGATAGGTGGCAGACGTATATTTTTCAAAAAGGTCGTCAAACAGACCCTCATAGCTGAAATTCTCAGGTATCGTAATCCTCAGCTGCTTCTCATATCTGGAAGCCGCGCCGAAATTGAATCTGGTCAGGGCAAGTGTGAAGCCTGCCGCCAGCAGGAAAAACATCGCCGCAATCCCCACCAGCCCCATGCCCAGGGCAAGTCCGATGACCATGGCGGTAAAAATTGCCGCGATCTCCCTTGCCGTCCCCGGAACGCTGCGGAACCGCACCAGCGTGAATGCCCCTGCCACCGCCACGCCGGTGCCCACGTTCCCGTTCACAAGCATGATGACAAGGCAGACCACCATGGGAAGCATGGCCAGAGCCAGCGCAAAGCTCGCGCTGTGCCTGCTCCTGTACAAAAACACAAGCGCCGTTAGTACGCCTAAGGCCATGGCCGCAGCCATACAGACCAGAAACACCGGGAGGGTAATCGGATTTGTCAAAACACTGTTCATCATAAGTTTTTCATCCTTTCTGAAATTGTCTGGCGGCGATGTGCCGCCTGTAACAGGTTCCATATTTTGAAAAGGATAATGGGTATATCCTGTTCTCACTCAATACATGAGCCAGCCAGAGCGGGGCTGCCTGCAGGACCTTAACCTCCATGACAATCCCGCCATCCGGGAGCACCGGCTTTCCCCTGTCACCAGCACACAGATCCAGCGCATCCCCTCGCCAGCGGATGTTCCTGTCAAAAGTGATGCGCAGCTCCGGCTCTTCCCTGCCTGCAAGCGCCATGCGGTCATACCCGATAAAGACTTTCGGCTGCGGATGATATCTGTCAAAAAAGCACCTGATTTCCTGTTGGATTTCCCGGTCTTCATCCAGCCTGCGACCTTCCGTGATGAACGCCTGTATGTCATCCGGGCAGGCTGCAACCCGCCTCTTGCACACCACCCCATCGTACTTTTTCTTAATCTCCGCATAAATGACGCCCTCTCTGTCCGGTACCCCATAGCTGCGCAGGCGGAACTTCTCTTTGTACACCGGCTTCGCCATGGAAGCCCGCACCAGTTCAAAGGACTGTGTATCATAATAGATATTGCAGATGGTATACTGCCCGTATTCATCTTCCCGCATCTCCCGCCCCAGTTCCGGCAGAATGCGGCCGTACTGCTCCGGTGTCAGAAGATACTTTTTCTCATATCTCTTAAATGTATGCTGTGTCCCTTTCATGCTCATCTCCTTCCTGATTCATGAAACCGGAAAACTTTCTTCTGTCAGACCGTCAAGCGCCTCCTCAAGGTACCTGATCCGATCCCGTATAAACCCGGCAATGCCATTCCTGTTATCTGCCAGAAACTGCTGTTCAAACTCCTGATATGAATAAAATTTTGTCTGATCCTGTTCCACAAAGGTCTGTATTTCTTCTTTCAATGAATCAAGCCGCTCTGCGGAAACCTCTTTCAGCCACTCTGTCAAAATACCGCAGTATTCCAGATATTCCTGATAGTACTCCGGGACGGATAACAGCTTCATGACCAGCGGACGCTCCTCCAGAACCGCACGCCCCGTGATCGGAGTCGATATATCCTGCTTTGCCCCGTCACTTGGCCGGTAAAAAGGTCCTGTCTGCAAAAAGCCTTCATTCATGTCCCATGGCAGCATATGGAACCGTCCATTATCCATGTACAGGTAATAATTGTGGCAGAACTGCCCTGCATAATCGTCCCAGTTGTGCAGCACGGCATTCCCTGCGAAATACCGGAGCACAGAATCCACATCCAGGATGGATTCTATCTCACCCTTTTCACCGGTCTCCATTTCATCCAATATCCGGATCAATTTCTGAATGTCACTTTTATCCTGACTACTGCCTTTCTTTTGCTCCATCAGATCCAGATCCGTATCCGCTTCCAGCGTTGCGCCTTCCCCAGCCTTATACAGGCTTCCTTTATGGCCGCCGAATGTCCTGTCCAGGTAACTATTGTCCACCGCCTCCACACCCACATATAACCCATGCGGCTTTCCGTTGACATATAAATTGAAAAATGCTACATAGGGGACTTCCATCCCAAGCTGACGGAACGCTTCATATCCCAGGTATTCCCGCAGAAAGGAGGGGTCATCATTGCCGTTATTCAGCACCATTTCATCCAGGCCAAGAAATGTCTGACCATCCACATACTCATCAAACTTTATGCGGAAAGGCAGCCTGTCCGAGTGGCGCCACCCTGCCGCCCGCAGGGAAGAATTCCCCCTTGTACGGAACCCTGCGTTTTCTATTTCACTTCCGTCAATCGACACATCCGCAGTATAATATTCTTTTTCCTCTGGACTGTCCAATACCGCCTGCCAGTCTTTTTCATCCAGTTCCACATAAATATCATGCACCTGCGCCTGTGTAAAAAATTCCACATAAGAAGCTGCTTCCTCCTGATTGGAAACATCATTTGCACATCCGCTTAAAACGAACAACATTACGGCTGCAAGAACAGCCACTCCTCTCTTAAAGCGCATTCCCTTACCTCCGCATATCACCAGCTTGTCCCCTTCTCCTCCCATAATACAATAGGATCCACACTTCACCAAAACTCTATTGTCATGAACAATGTTCTTCATGCCCTGCGGAAACCTCTTATCGGGAAAAGATGCGCTGCGATTCCCAAAAACAGCATTGCTCCACCCGCATACATGAGATGCTGCTGGTAGTCTGAAGCTGTGCCTGCAATCTCAAAAATTCCCCTGAGCATGCTGCTGACTGTGACTGCCGCCACCCCCGAATTGTACAGATTCACTGTGAACCTTCCCGGTCTGCGGATTTTCGAAAAGCGCCAGAAAACGATCCCCGGCAGGACACCGAGAAGAAACGGCCATGCAAACAGCCAGGTCATATAGGGAGAGCGGATTCCATGGGAAAACCGGTCATAAATCATATAAAATACCAGACAGAACACCGATACCCCAAAATAAACCATCATACCCTTCCTGGCCCCCGGCCTTCCTGTTTTACGCTGCCTATTCTCCAATGTAGACAATGTCGCTTACTCTCCTTTCCCCAACGCCCCAGCCGCTGGTAGGGACATTTATGATTTCTCCCATGAACCACATGGTGGACGAACCGCCCCCGTCAAGATTGTATGCCGTTTCACATCCAAGCCCCTGCATCACCTCTGCCAGTTCAAACAATGTCAGCCCTGCGCTTTCCGTTGTCCTGCCATCCGAAACCAGGAGGATATAATGGAGCGGTTCCACCATCCCGATCGCCGTCCGGGGATTGCTCTGCATGGCCTGCCCTACTTCGCTGTCCTCCCCTACAGCGATCTCACCTTCCCTAAGCAGCCCCGGGCCAAAGGAAAAGACCTGCTGTGCTCCATTCTCTACCAGTTCTCCGGCATCTGCCTCCGCTTCATAAGCAATTTCAAATCGTCCATCTCCATATATCACAAGGATTTCATTATCAGACCCGCTTCTTGTCGTATCCCGGTAGATGTAACCATTCCGCACAACAAAACCGCTGTCACGGAAACCATAATAATCCCCGTTCACTGCCAATATGGCATTGTTATCCTCCGCCATAGCAGATGTTGTCTCCTTGATATTCCGCCCAAAAACACCTCCTGCAAGCCCTGTCCGCAGGCAGGAGACATCACTGACTGTCACATCCGCAATATAGATCTGCGTATCATGCTCACACATGGTTGTAATGCTAATGGAGAAACTGCTGCTTTCATAGCTGCTATCCGTGATCACAGGCTCCATTTCAGAAGTGCTCTCCCCCTGCACCAATGTTTCTGACTGTAATCCGTCTGGCGGAGTTTCTTCTGATGGTATTTCTTCTGACGGAGTTTCTTCCTGCAAAGTTCCATTTCCCGGGGAAAGTTCATCCTGCACATTCTGCCCATTTCCGATATTTTCCGCCTCTTCCAAATCTTCCATACCATCCAGCTCTCCCGTACCAGCCACATCCATTCTCTTCCCCATTTCCCCCATATAAACCAGGTCACGGGGTATCACGAACGCATCCAGAAGCGTAAACGCAGCATATCCTGTAAGCAGCACGCCATAAATGCACGCCCACAGATATGGATATTTCCTCTTATGACATTTCTTTCCCAAAGCACCCACCTCCTGCAAAAACCCAGTTCTTTTGTATGCGGAAACTGATAAAAAACAGGACGGTATCCACAATCACCTTTGCCAAAAGAACCGGAACCTGAAACAATGCCAGAAGCGAAACCAGCCCGGCGCTGGCAAGCATCTGTCCCAGAAAAAGCAGCATGTAACGGAATGCTTCCTGTCCCGCCGGCTCCCTGCTGCCGAAGCTGTAATACCGGTTCAACAGGAAATTAAATATTCCGGAACCGGTTCTTGCAACAGCCGTCGCAAGAAAAACCGTTTTCGTCTGCGAAAAAGCAAAAAAGGGCAGCAACAGACAGAACAACAGATAATCCACTGCGGCCCCTGCCAAAGAAGAAAATGCAAACTTCAGGAACCGCCCATAAATCCGTATGGAGTCTGCTATCGGACGGAAATGGGAATTCTGATTCCTTTCATCATAAACCGTTTCTATTTCCACAAACCGGACCTTGCACCTTCGCACGGCATCCATCAGAAAATTCATCTCATATTCATATCGGTTGCCCTCGACAGACAGCGCCAGTCCCACAAGCCCTGCCGGGATTCCCCGAAGCCCCGTCTGGGTATCCGGGCAATCAATCCCGTTTACCAGCCGGAAAAAAACGGAGGTGACACGGTTGCCAAACCGGCTGCGCCATGGCACGGCTTTTCCGGGACCGCTAAAATCCCTTACACCCAAAACCATGGACTCGGGATGCTGCACAAGCGCCTCGGCCACATGCAGGATATCCTTTGCAAGATGCTGCCCGTCCCCATCTGCCGTAATGTATCCGCTCCTGGACCCACATCGGAACGCTGCCGCCTTAAGCGCTGTTTTGATTGCCGTCCCTTTCCCGAGGTTTTCCCTATGATGCTCCACAATACAGCCAAACGCCTCTGCCTGCCTGAAAACATTCCCGCATTCCGGGGTGCTGCCGTCATCCACCACAAAAATCCACAAAAATCCCATTTCAAACAGCTCCTGAAGCAGAAGCAGCAGTTTTTCATCCGGATTTAAGGAAGGAATCAGAATTACCACATCCAGAGGATTCACCTTCATCACCTCACCCATAACGCAAAATGCCCTCCGTTATCTTTTCTGTCATATAAGCGCCTTTACCTTGCGCATCATGATTTTCCTGTGCCATTTCAGTGTTCCATATACCGCCTCTGCCAGATGCAGATATGTCTTCCTTACACACTCCTCTTTCTCAGGCATCGGAGGAACGGAGCCATATGCCGCCTCACAGACAATCTTCTGCATTTGGGCTATCTCCTCCCGGGCCACTCCTGTCAGCCCTGCCAGCTTTTCCGCAAAGTCTTCCTCCATACCGTCATACCCTTCCATAATACCCGCCAGGCGGAGAATCTGCAGTACTCTGGAAAACACTTTCCGGCACCCCATTTCCTCCATCTTTCTCAGCCTCCTGAGCCTGCGATAATCCAGGAAAAGGGGCACCAGACACAGGGAATAGACAACACATGTCCCCAATACATAAAACCATCTTTCATGTTCTTCATAGTCAATCTCAAAATCAAAGGTGAAACCCTCATCCTGCCCTTCATTCCCCTGTCCGCTCTTTACGCGGAGTAACGGAATACCCGGCCTGTCCATGCTCCAGTTCCGTTCCCTCATGATCCGGCCCAGCACGGAGCGGTCAAATCCCGGATAAGACGCCACGCTGCCCCCATCCGAAGCCGGCGTCACCTCCACAGGTGTCCAGCCATAATCCTCCAGAAAGATTTCCACCCATGCATGGGCCGACTCGTCCGTGGCCACCGCTTTCCATGTGCTATCCTCCTGAACCTCAAAATCAGAAGGGGCCAACATGTAACCCGTTGCGTACCGGGCCGGAATCCCATATAAGCGGTACATTAAAGTTGCCGTTACCGCAAAATGTTCGCAATACCCTCTGCCGCCCTCAAACAGAAAATATTCCACAATATCCTCATTCATCGGCGCCCATCCCGGCGTCAGGGTATAGGAAGCATTGCTGTGGAGAGTGTAAAGGATAAAGGCCGTGATCTCATCCAATGTCTTCTGCGGATTTTCCTGGCACAACTTCGTCAAACGGGGCAGAAGAGCTTCAGGAACCTGTGTATACGCGGTCTGTATTTCCTCCACATATGCATTCTGCAGCCTCCTGTACCAGTCTCTTTGCTCCTCAAACGCCTCTGAAACATTCTCCCAGTCAATCATCATATCCTTCTGCTCATAATACCGGTAAACATATCCTTCCCGCTGGCTGCCGTATCCGTAATAATCATCATAATTATACCAGCTGTTGCTCCGCTGGCTGTAATACGGGACGTAAGCGTTGCCGTATACTCCGTTACAATGCCTTATAGTCAGAGTGACAGTTTCCGGAAGTTCATCCTCATTCCCCTGCATACTGCCGTTCATCACAAAGTACATCCCATAG
Organism: uncultured Acetatifactor sp.; assembly: GCA_910578995.1. Lineage (GTDB taxonomy): Bacteria > Bacillota > Clostridia > Lachnospirales > Lachnospiraceae > Acetatifactor. Next base: position 8,273 of record CAJTSY010000059.1, on the reverse strand, counting down.
TACCTGTTGGCAATGGAAATCTCATTATCCTGCCAGTCCGGCCTTGCCATGATATTTGCAAACAATGCCTCGTCACTGGAGCGGATCCAGTCGCCGCCCGTGTACTCGCCCCCGCCAAAACCGCGTAAATAGAGCGTCTCCGAAGGTTCCGCTGTAGTCACAAGTTCCAGATGGGCCGTTCCCGTCCGGTAGTTGTTCCCCCTGCCAATCTTCCCACCTGTCACAAGTTCATCCGCCTTTCCCGACAGGCGGCTCATTGTCCGGTATGCCTCCCCTTCCGCATCATACACAAAGCCATAGAGTTCCTCTGTATGTGCAGCAACAAGCGGAAATACGGCCAGGAAAACGGCCACCAGTATCAGCCCTGTCGTAATGCTGCTTTTGCCGGACAGGTTGCGCTTTCCACGGAATACCCCCTCTCTTATGCACCAGCTCCGCTATCTTCATCGCCCAGAACGCCGCCTGAAATAAAGCCACCAGCAGAATCTCCCCCACCCCTGCCCTGACTCCCCAGAGCGGCGACAACAAGAGCAGTCCCGTTGTCAGCAGATACAGTACCAAATGGCTCTTTATCAGGAGCTCAGACACTGCCATAATAAAAGAAACTACAACCGTGAGCAGTATTGCCGTTTCCATGACGGACATCGGCTCCGTATCACCTCCATCTGTGATACATTCCACGATATGTGCCGCCTGCTCCCTGAATGTGTCCCCTATGAGGAATACAGCCGTCTGGCAGATCACTACGGATACAAGGGCAAGCAGGAGGAAAGCTTTCTTTCTGCCATAACATGTGTACCAGATCACTCCGCAAAGCACTGCCGCTATCACATAAACCACCCAGCCTGAAAAGGAAACCCCTTCCAGTGAATGAAGGAATGACATGGTTCCGCATACTCCTGCATATAGAAACAGAAGTGCGGCCAGAGGACGCTTTTTCTCCCCTGTCTCTTCGGAACCGCTCCTTATCCTGATCCCATTTCCCATAGCCGCACCTCCGTTCCCGCCTTCACTCAAATGACATAATTCCCCCAGGCGATCTGTTCCTCTATCTTTTCCTTAGAAAACCGGAAAATAAGCGTTTCATTCCAGTACCAGCACAGATCTGCTCCTAGCCTGAAAGCGCTGCCCTGTGCCATAAAACATCTTTCCAGCTCCGCCTTTTCCTGCGCATCCGCAGCCTCCTGTCCATCGATCCTGTAAAGCTTAAGCAGCATGTCACGGCACTGCCCTTCACTCACAACCCCTGTATCCGCAAGGCATTTCCGATGCCCGTCGTACCAGTGTACCCGAACCGCGGCAGCCCTTTTTAAGAGCCCCAGCACCAGTGCCGATACCAGTTCATAAAATGCATCCGTTTCTGATTCTCTTGCTTCCCCAAGACCTGCCACACCCAGAAGCAGCTCTGTTGCAAAATCCTGTTCCTTCTCGTATTCCTTCACCACAAGCAGTCCTGTTCTTGCGCTCTGATTCCAATGGATATAGCGGTTGGAATCTTCCCTGCGGTATTCCCTGAGCTGCCTGATCTCACTGTGGGCATCCACCCCTGTCCCGCCACCAGCCCCTGTGACCGGTTGTTTTCCCGGTAGGAAAAGGAAGGCAGTTCTATATGAAGTCCCCTCTCTTTGGGGAAGACAGCCACCTCTATTTCTTCATTCACTTTCCTCCGCACGGAAAACAGGGACAGATAATCATATGCATACAGATCGTCCATTTTCAGGTACATTCTTCCGCAGCAACAGCCGGATATCTCAAAATGCAGAATAGATTCCCCCCTGTCACAACTGCCATAGATTATTTTTGTTTTTCTCCGGAATATCCCCTTTCCGTTGGAACCATACCTATACCGGAGCCTTACCCCAAAGCGGCTGACAGGCAGCTTCCCTCTATTTATCACCCTGACGCCGCACGCAAGCTGCCCCCCTTTTTCTACGCAGTCACTGTGGCGGAGCGCTTCTATGGAAAGATTTTTCCTGAAATAAAGGGACAGGAAAAACGAGGCCACAAAATAGACGACTTCCATGACAGAGAGGACCATCAGCGGCAGATACCGGTATACGCCCGCCAGATAAAAGGTAAGCACGGCAAGAAGAATAAACAGGAATCTTCTCATCTCCCCTTCTCCCCCAGCGCCGGCTTATGTACCTGCTGTGTTATCTTCGTGATAATCTGCTCCCTGGACATACTTTCCATCCTCGCCGCCGCATTCAGGATAATGCGATGGGAAACCACGTACGGGAACTGGCCCGACACATCATTTGGGGTCACAAAGTCCCTCCCTTCCAGCCACGCGCTTGCTTTTGCCATTTTTACCAGTGCAATCGTTGCTCTGGGGCTGGCTCCTCTCTCGATGTAAGGGTTCTCTCTTGTGGCCGTGACCAATTTCAGGGCATAACCATACACTTCCTTTTTCATATAGACATCGTGGATCTCATCCTGCATTTTCATAAAGGTATTCCTGTCCAGGACCTTCTTCACCTGCTCCAGCCTTCCCATTCTGCTTACCGACATCGCCATGGAAAGCTCGCTCTCAAAATCAGGATACCCAAGCGTTATCGCCACCATAAACCGGTCCACCTGCGCTTCCGGAAGATACTGCGTTCCTGCGCTGCCGGGCGGGTTCTGTGTGGCAATGACCAGAAATGGGCTGGGTACCTCCCTTGTGACCCCCTCCACCGTACATTTACATTCTTCCATGACTTCCAACAGGGCGGACTGGGTCTTGGGGGAAGCCCGGTTGATCTCGTCTGCCAGAAGCAGGTTGCAGAATACACTGCCGGGCTGGTAGACAAAACGCTCCTCTTCCCTGCGGTAAATGGAAAAGCCCGTCAGATCCGAGGGCATCACGTCCGGCGTGAACTGCACCCTCTTATAATCCAGCTCCATCACCCTGGAGAAAGCAAGCGCAAGGGTGGTTTTCCCTACCCCAGGGATGTCTTCCAGCAAAATGTGCCCATCTGCCAGAAAAGCCAGCATGACCTCCCTCACTTCCTTTTTTTGCCCAAAATAACTTTGTCTACCTGTTCCACTGCTTCTTCTGCTCTACTTCTGAAATCTGTTTTGTCCATGGAGTATCTTCCTTTCATAAAACACTCTCTTACCATCCATCAGCATATCTGATTTTCCTCGGAGCAGTCATATCTGAATACTCTTACCAAACAGAAATCCTATGCGAAATCAAGAACTTATCATCCTGCAGTTCTTCCACCTCCAATGCCATCTCACAGGAAGAGGCCCCTAAGCTGATCATGGCATTTTCCATATACGCCTGCCTGTAATGTTCTCCCTGATAGTCCCCATACCATTCCGTCAATAACTGCTCTCCCTCTATTACGTTATAAAAAGTATAGCTTCCAAGACCATTCTGTAAGATTTGATCATAACAATTTCCATAATAGCTTTCCATATCCGTAAGAACCTGTTCTTCTGTCATTTCTAAATCTGTGATGCTCCTCAACCCGCTTTCTTCCGGATTCTGCTCCAGATTGCGGTAAATCGAACCGTTGCAGGGCGGCAGATAGACTGATAATTCCTGACGGATATGACTGCTTGCATAATCCGCATCTGTCTTGTTGAAATAATCATACTGTCCGTTGCCTGAATCATCCCATGTGGCATCCACATTATAGTACCCGTCATCCAATGCAACGATATTCCATGCATGGCGTTCCCCTGCATAACCGGTACAGTAATAACAGGGAATCCCTAACTGCTGCAGAAGATACTGGTAGGCCCTTGCATATCCGGCGCATACGGTCTGCCCGTTTACCAATGAGCTGTACGCACTCTGGTTCATTTCAGCGCCCAGGTTATAAGAAACCTTTTCTATCAGCTCATCGTGGACGAATTTTTCTTTTTCATAATCATTGGACAAATTCTGCGCTTCTGAAACAATTTGGCTGGCATTTCCCTCAAAAACGGCCCTTGCATCATCTAAATTCTGTACAGTACGGTTAAATTGCAGTTCAATTTCAACACAACTCCCATCTCTCCTATACTTACAGGAATAAGCCGTTTCCAGCCAGAACAATTCCGGATGGTCATTATAAACTGCAGAAAAAATATTCCTCAACTGATCCAACGTCACCTGTTCCACCGGCATAAACACTGGATATACTTCTTTTGCATTCGCATAAATCTGACGATAAATACTTTTTCCTCTATTATCCAGCATGGCATAATAAGGATATCGGACGGCATCAAAGTCCAATCCGTCACCTGCATACCCTGTATCAAGATAGTTTTGAAGTTCCCCTGCGGCTTCATCATCTATCTGTTCACTGTTTTCCTGTACCTGTTGATATCCATTTCTACCTGATACATTCTCCGGCACGACTATCTCAGACTGTTCCGGCAGAACATAATCAGAAACAACAGATTCCGCTATGGCATCACTTCCCAGAGTATCCGTTCCATACCCTTCTGCTTTCTCGTCAGTGCTTTCCCTTTTTATGTCTTCGGCAGGGTAGCTGACTGCTTCCTGCTGTTGAGAATTCTCCGCTGTCACCATTTCAACAGGTTTCTGCTCCGGATATAGAAATGCCGCAATTTTGTCCGTAATATCCGGTCTATAGGCACATACTATAATAAATATGCTGAGAATGGCAGACAACGCTGCAATAAAATACATCAGCCTTCTTATAAATCTCATCTTTCATCATCCATTCTGATTGTAAATGTTTTTTCTTTTATTTTCTGTCAATGTTCCTTCTTGGGACACTGAAACCAAAAGATTGTCATCCCTTCCCGGAAATCCACGCCATATGGCATTCCATGCGCCTCCAGAATGGTGCTGACAATGGAAAGCCCAAGCCCGGTTCCTTCCCTGCGTCCTCCCTGATGCTGGCTCCTCTGATATCTTTCCCATATCAGCTTCCTCTCTTCTTCCGGAATCGGTTCCCCCGCATTTTTTATTTCCACCGTACACTCCATGCCGCTTTCTGTAATATCCACTATAATCGGCTGTCCGCCCTTTGTATGGTTGATTGCATTATACAAAAGGTTCCGCACCACCTGGCTGATTTTCAGGGCATCAACATATGCTTCCATCTCCCTTGACTCAAAAGCAATCCGTATGCTGATCTGATACTCTGACGCACTCTGTTCGCAAAGCAGGACCTCCGACTCCACAATTTCATAAAGGTTATACCAATCCCTGTGCAGCTGCAGGTATCCTGCCTGCAGCTGGGAATAATCCAGGATGTCGCTTACCATCTCGCTCATCCGGCAGGCTTCCCGCATGATCAGGTTCAGATCCTCCTCTCTCTTTTCCGCTTCCTTCCAGTGGATGTCGCGGACCATCTCCGCATATCCCCCAATCAGGGCAAGGGGAGAGCGCAGTTCATGTGAGACATTGGCAATGACCTCTTTACGCAGGCCGTCCACACGCTGCAGGGCACGCCCAAGTTCTTTTACCGACTCTGCAAGCTGTCCGATCTCATCCCCCTGTGTGATATCCGGCACCGCCTCTAAATTGCCTTTTGCCAGTTCATCCACGGTTTCTTTGATGATATGGATGGGCTGTATGAATTTCCGGGATAAGAAGGCTGCAATGACGGCGGAAACAAGCGTAAGCAGAATACTGAGTACGATCAACAGCATGCGGTTCATACCCAGAACTCCATAAAGTTCTGAAAAAGTCTGGTGAAGGATGACATACGCCGCCTCCCCGTCATACCATGCCGGTATCCCAATCTCGTAAGAAATTAGCCGGGAACCGGCTCTGATCTCTCTGCTGTAAGTCTCCCGGTCAAGCACCAACTGGTACACATCGCTGTTTTCGATATCCTTCCATACCACAATATCCTGTGTCCTGCCTTCCAGATTAACGGGATACCCATAACTGTACATCGCCACCAGCTTCCCATCCTCGTCCACGAACAACAGCTTGCCGCTTGCAACCCTGCTCAGGTAGGGAATCAGTTTCTCATTGCCCGCCAGGTCTTCCGTGGCAAGTTCCTCCATGACCGGTTCGAGACGCTCCTGTATCTCTCTGATGGCCATGCTGGTGTAATTTCTTTCCAGCACATATAGCTGTATGATCCACATAAGGACAACTGTGAATACCACAAGAGACATCATAATGAGCCACAGCCGGACAACCATTTTATTCAGGATTTTTTCCCGGACATTATTCTTTATGTTCAAATTTATACCCCACTCCCCAGACTGTCTGGATCAGTTTCCGATATTCTCCGAGATGTTCCCTCAGTGATTTCACATGGGTATCTACGGTTCGGCTGTCCCCGTAATACTCATATCCCCAGACCGAGTCCATCAGCTGTTCTCTTGTCAGCACGATATGTTCATTCTGTGCCAGCTTGACAAGCAGGTCGAACTCCTTGGGCGGAAGGTTTATGGTTTTTCCTCCTGCCATGACAAGCCTTGTATCTGTCCGGATGGAAAGCTCTCCAGCCTTAATGATCAAATTCCTTTCATTTCTGCTGCGCTTCAGCACCGCACCCACACGGGCCATCAGTTCCTTCGGACTGAAAGGTTTTGATACATAGTCGTCCGCTCCCAGACTAAAACCCATAAGCTTATCATATTCCTCACTCCGCGCAGTCAGCATGATGACCGGAACCTGCGAATACTTCCGTATTTCCGCAAGCGTTGCATAGCCATCGCGTCCCGGCATCATGATGTCCAGAATAAGAATGTCATAATCGGATTCCGATACAAATTTCAGCGCCTGATCAGCGTCCCCCGCCTCACTGCACTCAAATCCATCCAGTTCCGCATAAACCTTCACCAGATTCCTGATATGGGCATCGTCATCCACAATAAGCATCTTTTTCATCCCGTCTGGCACCTCCTTCCGCCCAACAGCCAAATTTCCAGTATCGTGTTATTATAAGTTTAGTAGATATTTGTAAAATTTCTGTGAGGAATTTATGAGAAAAGCATCATATTTGCAAGCTAATGCAGAATAAATAAATTTTAAAAACGCGCCGTCTCCAACAGTGAAACAGCGCGTTTTTCTAAAGCGATTGGCTGCAGGCAGGTACCGCTCCCTGTCTCAACAGCCGAAAATCTTCTGTGCCCTCCGCATGTTTTCGGATGCGTCAATGCCGAAAGGACACCTTCTTGTGCAGGAGCCGCAGTGAATGCAGTCCTCCCCTGTCACCAGCAGGGCCGCATACCGTTCCCTCAATTCGTCCGTCATCTCCTTTTCCGCCATGTCGGCCAGCTTCGTCACCTCGGCGATGTCAATCTTTTTCGGGCACGGCTGGCAATGGTTGCAGTACATGCACTGGTTTGCGAACTGCCCCACCAGGCTTTCCTGAATTTCGCTGAAATCCTTTTCCTCCTCGCCTGCCGTCAGATAGGCCAGCGACTGGTTCAGTTCATCCACATTGGCAAATCCCGGTACGGGACATGCCACCTGGGGGAACGAAAGGACGTAGCTGATACACTGGACGGGGGTAAGGCTCAAAAGGCCTTTCAGTCTCCCTTCTTCATGGTTTTTGAGAATATTGCCTGCCGCAAAGGGTTTCATGGCCACAATGGGCACGCCCTGCTTCCCGCAGAGCTCGTAAAGCTCCTGCTTGGACGGGTATGCCGCCTTTTCCTCCTCTGTCATGGCTTTCACTTCTCTGCCTTTCATCCTTGCATCCGCCGTATCCTGGGGCAGCAGATTAAACAGCGGATTCACCGGGAACATCAGCACATCGATTTTCCCGCTCTTTACCGCTTCCAGCGCGATTTTCGTATTATGGCTGCTGAGGCCGATAAAGCCCACCCTTCCCATGTCCTGTAATTTTTTGGCATACGCATACATCCAGCCGTTTAATATTTCCTTCAGATCCGACTCGTCATCACAGTTATGCAGGAACAGGACGTCTATATAATCCGTATCCAGCTTTTCATAAAACTGCTGCAGGAAATCTTTGCAGAGCGCCTCATCCCTTGTCTTTACATACTGCCCGTCTCTGTCCGCACAGCCCAGATGTCCGGCCAGGCACACCTTGTCGCGAATCCCTTTTAACGCTTTTCCGTAATATTCCCTCGTTGCGGGAGTTCCTACAAACAGGTCAAAATAATTGATGCCTGCCTCCACAGCGGCCCGCACCAGATCATAAACCTGTTTCTCGTCTGCTGTCCAGACATATTCGCAGCCCATTCCAATGGCGCTGACTTTTAACCCCGTCTTCCCAAAATCCCTGTAAATCACTTTCCCTTCCGCCTTTCCTCAGTCGATGGCAATGCCCCTCATCCATCACCAGTTCTTCTTTTCCCTGCTGCTGTCGTGCTGCTGCTTCCTCTCCTCCACC
>CAJTSY010000058.1 GCA_910578995.1 uncultured Acetatifactor sp. | reverse complement strand
ATGGATCACAGGATGACATCCATACAGGATTATATCAATGCGGATACCCTGAAAAGGTATGATGCCGTAGATATCAATGTGTACCAGGCCAATATTTTTCATACGAAGATGCTCATTAAGGAGATAGACCTGCAGAATTACCTGTTTAACAGTGATGTCTATGAGCTGCCGCCGAAGCTGCGCCTGGAGATTATGGACAATCTGCGCAGGGAGATGATTGAGATATTCAGCGGGAGGAATATTTATTAGTTTTTATTGATAGCCAGGGCGGGTACCTGCGGTGGGGAAACGGAGACTGGAGGAAAAGCGGGAGCCGGGGGAAAGCGGAACTCAGAGGAGAGACAGGAACCGGGAGGAAAACGGAACCCAGAGAAAAGGCAGGAACGGGGAGAAAAACGGAATCCGAAGGAAAGACAGGAACCGGGGAAAGCAGAATCCGAAGGAAAGACAGGAACCGGGAGGAAAACGGGACCCAGAGAAAAGGCAGGAACGGGGAGGAAAACGAAATCCGAAGGGAAGGCAGAAACCGGGGGAAATTAGAATCCAGATGAAAAGAAGAATTCGGAGAAAAAGCAGAACCCGGAGGAAAAAGCAGGCACAGGAAGGAGGGCATGGTCATGGGACGTTTCAATCAGGCAAGAGCGCCGATCTACGAGGCGCTGGAGGAATTCCGGCAGGAGCGGATCGTGCCCTTCGATGTGCCCGGCCATAAGCGGGGGCGTGGAAACCCGGAGCTGGTTTCGCTCCTGGGACAGCAGTGTGTGGGGATCGATGTGAATTCCATGAAATCCCTGGACAACCTCTGCCATCCGGTGTCCGTGATCCGGGAGGCGGAGGAGATGGCGGCGGAGGCCTTCGGGGCCGCCTACGCTTTCCTGATGGTGGGGGGAACCACATCCTCGGTGCAGAGCATGGTTTTGAGCGCTACCAAAAAAGGGGACAAGATTATCCTGCCCCGGAATGTCCACAGAAGCGTCATCAATGCCCTGGTTTTGAACGGCGCCATACCCATCTATGTGAACCCGGATATGGACAGCAGACTGGGGATCGCCCTGGGGATGAAGGTGTCCCAGGTGGAGCGGGCGATCCTGGAACATCCGGACGCGGCGGCAGTGCTGGTAAATAACCCCACTTACTACGGGATATGCTCCGATCTGAGAAGCATTGTCCGCATGGCCCATGTCCACAGGATGAAAGTCCTGGTGGACGAGGCCCACGGCACCCATTTCTATTTCGGGGACAAGATGCCGGTATCCGCCATGGAGGCGGGAGCGGATATGGCCGCTGTCAGTATGCACAAATCAGGGGGAAGCCTGACCCAGAGTTCCTTCCTGCTCACGGGGATTTCCATGAATCCGGGCTATGTACGGCAGATTATTAACCTGACCCAGACGACAAGCGCATCTTACCTTCTTCTTGCCAGTCTGGACATTTCCCGGCGCAACCTTGCCCTGCGGGGAAAGAAGGAATTCGCCAAGGTGACTGCCCTGGCGGAGTACGCAAGGGAGGAGATCAACCGCATCGGGGGCTATTATGCCTATACCTCGGAACTGGTCAACGGGGACAGCATCTTTGATTTCGACAAGACCAAGCTGACGGTGAACACCCTTGGCATCGGACTGGCGGGAATCGAAGTCTATGACCTGCTTCGGGACGAGTACGATATCCAGATGGAACTGGGGGACATCGCCAATGTACTGGCCTACATTTCCATCGGGGACCGGGAGCGCGACATGGAACGCCTGATCGGCGCGATGACAGAAATCAAACGAAAATACAGGCGCGACAACGCGGGCATGTACACCCAGGAATACATTGAGCCCAGGGTGGCGGTCTCTCCCCAGAGCGCTTTTTACGCGGAGAAGGAATCCCTGCCCCTGATGGAGACCAGGGGGCGCATCTGCAGCGAGTTTGTGATGTGCTATCCTCCGGGAATCCCCATCCTGGCGCCGGGTGAGGAGATCACGGAGGAAATCCTGGAGTACATCGTCTATGCGAAGGAGAAGGGCTGTTCCATGACGGGGCCGGAGGACCCCGGGATTGAGCGGCTGAATGTGCTGCGGGAGCAGTGGGCTATATAGGAGCCGGGGCGGAGAGGAAATCAATCTGCACTTTTAGGGAAAATGCCAGTATATACGCCTTTTCTCTGCTGTTCCATGCAGCAGTTATTTGCGGACACTTCCTAATTGGGTGATGGTAAAAAGCAGTAGTGGGCAGATGCCCGGCCTGTTCGGATCAATTGGAATTTACAGGAAGAACGAATGCAGAGAGGTGCCTATGATGGAAATTAAAAAAATAGATCGTCATAATCTTTCCGATATAAATAAGCCCCGGAAATTCTCTGCTGTGTTTGGGACTGGCATGGGCACAATGCGCGAAGGACACACGCAATGCGCGAAGGGTACGCGCATGGCAGAACTTGAAAACAGCAAGCCTGCATCCAGTGCCGGAAGGATTTACGGACGCATCTTTAAGCGGTCGGAAATCCTTCGCCATGTGTGGTACTGGATGCAGGCTTGCGGAACTGGAATAGGAGGGATGTATATGGATTTATGGTTTTCGGAACTGCATACACCAAATGTAAAGCTGTCCATAAGAGTGGACAGGCAGCTGTACAGCGGCGAGAGCGAGCTGCAGCGGATAGACGTATTTGAATCCCCGGAGTTCGGGCGTTTTCTGGCATTGGACGGCTATATCATGCTGACGGAAAAGGATGAATTTATCTACCATGAAATGATAGCCCATGTGCCGATGGCAGTGCATCCCCATGTGGAGCGGGTACTGGTCATCGGGGCCGGGGACGGCGGCGTGGTGCGGGAACTGGCGAAATATCCGGAGATCGAGTATATCGACCTGGTGGAGATTGACAGGCAGGTGATCCAGGTGTGCAGGGACTACCTGCCGCAGACAGCCTGCAAACTGGATGACGAGCGGGTATATATTCACTACGAGGACGGCTTGAAGTTTGTCCGATCACGGGAAAACGAATATGATTTGATCATCGTGGACTCCACGGATCCCTTCGGGCCGGGGGAAGGCCTTTTTACCAAGGAATTTTACGGAAACTGTTACAAGGCCCTGCGGGAAGACGGCATTATGGTGAATCAGCACGAGAGCCCCTTCTACGAGGCGGATGCCACGGCCTGCATGCGGGCCCACAAGCGCATTGTGGAGAGCTTCCCCATCAGCAGGGTGTACCAGGCCCATATTCCCACCTACCCTTCCGGCCACTGGTTGTTCGGTTTTGCGTCAAAAAGATATCATCCGGTGAGAGATATGGACGCGGTCCGGTGGATGGAGAGAGGGCTGGAGACCCGTTATTACACCCCGAAGCTTCATGCGGGGGCGTTCTGCCTGCCGGCCTATGTGGAGAAGCTGCTGCGGAAGGTGGAATTTACTGATAATAAATAGGTGTATAAAATCTATTTTCCAGCAGGAGCGAGATGAGAGAAGATTCAATTCAGATAAGTTCGAAATGGAAGAAGCTATGATTCCTTTTTCAGAATTGTGTATCCAAATTAGAAATTAATCAATAAATATTGCATAAATAATCAAGATATGGGGTGTATCGAATCAATATGTTTGATAAATATTCTTTGCTGAGGCGGCTGCAGGAGCTTCCTTTTTCTGAACAGGAATACTGGGTAATTGCTGGCAGCGCTATGGTTTTACATGGATTTCGCTCTCAAACACACGATATTGATTTAGGGTGTAGTACACTTTTGGCAGATATATTAGAGCAGCAAGGCTATACAGTTTCACGTTATGAAGACGGAACTAGAAAAATCTTGTATTCTGAAGATGTCGAGATTTTTGAAAACTGGATTGAAGGTACAGTGGAAATAATCAGCGGCGTTCCCGTTGTGTGTGTAGACGGACTGATACGGATGAAAAAGAAACTGGGAAGGGATAAAGATTTAACGGATATTGCGTTAATAGAAAAGGTGGGAGAAACCAGAGAACATTTTTCAAAAAAGGGATAAATATTATCCGAATGTCTGATGTTTTATCGAAATAGGTCAGAGAGGTTGAAAGTATGAAAAACAGCGGGATGTGTCCCAAATGCAATAGCAGAAATATCCTTAGGATTGAGGGAAAAGCGGGCGTTTATGGAAGCGGAAACAATATCCCTGTAGGCTTTACCATATTTTCATATGTGAAAGTGCCAAGGTATGTCTGCTGCAACTGCGGCTATTCGGAGGAGTGGATCGATAAAGAGGATATTCCTTATTTGGAGAAGAAGTTCCGGTGAGGTTGTTTGTTTCATGATAAGTGTAAGAGCCTGAATACAAGATACAGAGAACGGAGAGAGGAAAATGTCTAAAATTATGATCATCGGCTGCGGCGGCGTTGCTTCCGTAGCCATCCAGAAGTGCGCCATGAAGGCGGATGTGTTTTCGGAGATCTGCATAGCGAGCCGCACAGTGGCGAAGTGTGACGCCCTGAAGGAAAAGCTCCAGGGAACAACGGCGGCGAAGATTACCACCGCCCGGGTGGACGCGGACAATGTGGAAGAGCTGATCGCCCTGCTCAAAAGGGAGCAGCCGAAAGCCGTGCTGAACCTGGCCCTGCCCTATCAGGATCTGACCATTATGGATGCCTGTCTGGTCTGCGGAGTTGACTACATCGACACCGCCAATTATGAGGCGGAGGACACGGAAGATCCTGCCTGGCGCGCCGTTTACGAAAAAAGATGCAGAGAGGAAGGATTCACCGCTTATTTTGACTACTCCTGGCAGTGGGCTTATCGGGAGCGATTTGAGAAGGCAGGGATTATGGCCCTTCTGGGAACCGGCTTCGATCCCGGGGTGACCAGTGTTTTTACCGCCTATGCTTTGAAGCATTATTTTGACGAGATTCACTATATTGATATTATGGATTGCAACGGCGGGGACCATGGTTATCCTTTTGCCACCAATTTCAACCCGGAAATCAACCTGCGGGAGGTGTCTGCCAACGGCTCCTACTGGGAAAACGGCCATTGGGTGGAGACGAAGCCTATGGAGATTAAGCGGGAGTATGACTTTGCCCAGGTGGGAAGGAAGGACATGTACCTGCTGCATCATGAGGAGATCGAGTCTCTGGCGAAGAACATTCCCGGTGTAAAACGCATCCGCTTTTTCATGACTTTCGGCCAGAGTTACCTGACCCATATGAAATGTCTGGAAAATGTGGGGATGCTTCGGACAGACCCCGTGATGTTCGAGGGAAGGGAGATTGTGCCCATTCAGTTTTTGAAGGCTCTGTTGCCGGATCCGGCTTCCCTTGGGCCCCGCACCGTGGGCAAGACCAACATCGGCTGTATTTTCATCGGAGTGAAGGACGGGAAGGAGAAATCCGTCTATATCTATAATGTGTGTGACCATCAGGAGTGCTATCGGGAGGTGGGCTCTCAGGCCATTTCCTACACCACAGGCGTCCCGGCCATGATCGGGGCCATGCTTGTGATGAACGGAACCTGGAGGAAGCCCGGGGTGTTCAATGTGGAGGAGTTCGATCCGGATCCCTATATGGAGGCGCTGAATCGGTACGGCCTGCCCTGGGTGGTGGATGAGAATCCGGTGCTGATCGATTGAGGTAAGTGTTTTCTGAATGTGGATGTTTCGCACTTCCCGCCCTGCCGTATCCATATCAGAGGAAAGGGCAGGGACGGGCAGTGCAGGCAAAGTGCCGCATCCGGAAGAAAAGCGGCTGTTTTGCCTGCTACGCCCGGGGAATTATTCCATGGCAAGCAGATCCGGGATGGTACTTTCGAAGTCAACGCCGTACCAGGGTTTGCGGGGATTGCGCAGCGTTACCTCTATGGTGTGCGCCGTATAATCCGCGGCAATGCGCATGGCGTCGCGCCAGTTTTTCCCTCTCATGATTTCCCCTACACAGGTACTGGAGAAGAGGTCTCCCGTTCCGTGATAGGCGGCATCGATTCTGCGGTTCTGATAAACGTAATACTCCCCGGTTTCCCGCTCATATCCCATCACTCCGGTTTTACCCTTTTCCAGTGAAACGCCTGTCAGGACGCTGATGCGAGCCCCCAGTTCATTGAGTCTGGAAAGAAGTTCTCTGATATAGGCCTCGTCATATTCTTCCCTGTAGTCCATTCCCGTCATCAGGGCGGCTTCCGTGATATTTGGTACAATTATATCCGCTTCTGCGCACAGTTCGGTATTTTTCCGCACGTAATCCATGTCAAAGGCAGGGTAAAGCTTTCCGTTGTCCGCCATCACGGGATCCACGATGATGGTGGTGTCTTTACCCCGGAAATTTCTGAATAGCTCCTTAATCTGGTCAACCTGCTCCGCAGTACCCAGATATCCGGTATAAATGGCATCAAAGTCTACACCCTCGCTTTTCCAATGAGCCGCAATGGGCTCAATCTGGTCGGAAAGATCTTTGCAGGTGAAATTCCGGAACATGGTATGGGTTGATAAAACTGCCGTTGGGAGGATCACCGTCTCGGATCCGAGAGCGGATATTACGGGCAGCGCGATTGTCAGGGAACATTTTCCCAGGCATGAAATATCCTGGATTGTCAGTACTCTTTTCATTTTGATACCTGTCTGCGCGTTGCGGCGCGCATCTGTGGAATGCCGTACAGGTTGAATACGCTTTTTTATTCAGCCTTCTAAAAACTTCCTGCCGGGTTATGGGGCAGAACCGGTGAACTCCTTTTCCCTTCCGGGCCGGATTTGTTCATATAGATTTGCAGACATATCATATCACTATTTCTATGCCGCGTCAATCTCGTTTTCACTGTAAGACGACTCCGCCGGCCGGCTGCGTTACTGTTTATCCGGTGCCGCCGCAAGGTGTTTTGGTGCGCATCTTGCACGAAAACCCGAGATGTCGGCTGTTCGATGCTGCCGTTTACGGCAGCAGAAATGCGGGAGCCGCAGGACAGATGGTTTCAATGTGTTTTAAGAACATCATGCAGGGTAGTTTACCGGATTGTCGCTGAACCGGAAATTTTCCGGCTAAAAATAGAATCAAAATGCAACATTTTATGCCAAAATGTTGCATAAAAAGCCAAAGGAGAACAAAAGATGAGTATGACACAGCCAATTAGAAATACGGAACAGCTGAGACAGCTGAAAAACTACTACCTGTCAGAAAAACATAATCCGCGAAACTATATGCTGATTATCCTGGGATTGAATACGGCACTCAGAATATCCGATATCCTGACCCTTACTTATGGAGATATCTATGATTATCGGAGAAGTGAGTGGAAATCCCACATTGTTGTAAATGAGCAGAAAACAGGAAAAGAAAATCGTATCTATATGAATAAGGAAGTGAAAGCCGTTTTTCAGAAATATACGAATCCATCCAACTGCGCTTCCTCCGCATGGATTTTTGCAAGCCGGAAACAGAAGGAAGGACACCTAAGCCGTTATCAGGCTTATCGAATTGTGAAAGAGGCAGGCGCATTTGCCGGATTTGACGACAGCATCAGCTGTCATTCTCTCCGAAAGACCTTCGGTTATCACGCATGGAAGCAGGGAACAGCGCCGGCTCTTCTCATGAGTATTTTTAATCATTCTGCTTATCAAATTACAAAACGCTATTTATGCATTGAGCAGGATGATAAAGATGAGGTTTTTGCCAAAATTGAAATTTGATTTTTTTAATAAAAACAAATTAGCAACTTGAAAAATATTGTAAAAAGTGCTAAAATAAATAATGGAATTTAAAATTGATGAGAAATGCAACATTTTGGCATATAAAGTTGCATTTTACAAATCTATTTTTTCGGCATTGCTGAAAGGGCAGGGGAATTCCAGGCAACAGTAGTTGCAAAGCAACTTATAATGCTCTTGAAAAAAGAGCGGTATAACAAGGAGGTAGTTTTATGAAAAGAAAGTTTTTAAGAACAATGGCATGTGCGGTGTCTGTATGTATGCTTTCCATGTCATTGGCAGGCTGTGGCAACGACGCTGCTGAGGGCAGTTCCTCGGACAGCAGTGTGCCGGAGAGCAGTTCTTCGGAGGAAAGCGCGCCTGAGTCTTCCGAATCCGCAGGAGGAGAAGAGTCGGAAGCCGAAGGCAGCGGAGCGGAGGGAGAAGAGGAGGACGCTGATCCCAACGCCAATCTGTTTCCCGCGTATGATTTGGGCGGCGTTGAACTCACCGTGCTTGCCCACAATAATCTGGGAGACATGAATCCGGATGCGGAAGGACTTGAGGACTATCAGGTGGCAGAGAGGCAGGAGAAGAAGGACTACATCGAGCAGAAATACAATGTAAAGCTCACCTTTGTAAACAATCCCACCGATGTCTGGGAGGATATCCCCGATGAGACCATCCGTCAGTACATAGCGGGTACGCCTGTGGCGGATGTCATGAGTACAAACTTTACCTGGGCGGTATCCTACATATCCAACGACCTGCTGTATGATTTTACGGATGCTTTCGCAGGCAGCGATTTCTTTGCGGATGAGAGCAAATACTGGTGGAGCGGCAAGAGCTACGGCATTTCCAGAGGTATGGGCGGCGAAGGGCTTTACTACAACGCCACAATGATCAAAGAGCTGGGTATGGAGAATACGCCTGCCGAAATGTTTGACATGGGCAAGTGGAGCTATGACGACTGCTACAACTATCTGTTGGAAATGAAGAACCTGATGGGAGAGGACGAATATCCACTCTTTGTTTCCCCTTATTACTGGATGCTGTTCGGCTGCGCTGCAAACGGGACGACGATCATGGATCCTTCCGGAAATCTGAACTACTGTAACGAGGCCATGCTTGAGTGTCTGGATTTTCTCAAGAAATGTGTGGAGAGCAATCTGCAGTTTGTTCCTGTTATGACAAATGAAGACGGCACCACAGGATACAACAACTGGAATTACCCAGGAGAGACTTTTGACGCGGGGCAGACCGTTGCCGTTGCACACCGCGCCGCATGGCAGGCAGACGGCTGCAAGGGCAAATTTGAGCTTGGCTTTGTTCCTTATCCCTGGGGCAGCAATGTGACCATTGATGAGAACGAGATCGGAAATCCCGGCGCTTATAAGACTCTGAGCGACGATTATGCGGCCTGCTATTTTGACGGCTATCTGATATGCCTCACCAACGGCATAGAGCAGAAGGCTGATCCCATGCAGGTAGAGTCTATGATTGCAGAATGGGTGGGCTGGACCGATGCCGCGAAGGCTTATGTGGAGCCTGAGAAGGATGAGAACGACAGCTATCCCGGATGGCTGGAAGACGGCACCATCGACAAGGAGCTGTATTATTTCTCAACAGCCCGGGAGCGTCTGGATACCTTTAATCCCCTTACCGACGTAGAGGGATTCTCAACCAAAGTAGGAAGCGGCCTGTCCGCAGCAATCTATGAGGGCGGTTCCCTGCGTTCGAATATGGAATCTGCCTACAACCAGGATATGCAGGCTTTGATTGATCTCGGATTTGTTCCTGCGGAAGTGTTCAAGCCTTTTGAGGGAGCGGGCACTGAAGGCGGAGAGGAATCCGGCGAGGCGGAAGGATCCGACGAAGCAGCTGAATAACGATTGAAGAACAGGAAGGTTCTCTGCCTTGTATTCACAAAGGAAGAGAACCTTTTTTGTCAAAATGGATGGGAGATGGCACCATGCGTAATATAAACAAGAAAATGATGGCGCTAGCGCTTGTTCTGGCAGGTTCCCTGTGTAGTTCTGCCATACCCGCCAAGACCGCCGAAGCCGCGGGAGGCAGCACCGTGATGGGGCAGGTGCCGGAATATGATGTAGCGGATTCTTACGACGAATACCTGAGCCGCTATGCATCTGCCGGAAGCGGAACGGACACGGTGACTTTAAAAGGTTCCGACTATGTGTCCGCGGACGGGATGGAGGCGACCGTGGATGGGGACACCGTAATGACGGGAACTAGCGGTCAGATCACCTGGGATGTAAATGTGGGCACGGCGGGATTTTACCAGATCGACATGGAATATGCGGCGGTTCCGGACGGCGGGAACGATATCCAGATGCGTCTTCTGCTCAACGGAGAACTGCCCTTTGCCCAGGCCTCTCCGCTGATCTTTTACCGGATGTACGCCAATGCGGACGAGAGCTATAAGGAGATGGAAGGCAATCAGTCTTTTCCGCCCCAGATCGAGGTGGCGGACTGGCAGAAGATATCCCTGAAGGACGGGGAAGGATTTTTCGGAGACGACAACGGACTGAAGTTTTACCTGGAGAAGGGGGAAAACCAGCTCACACTCCAGGCAGTGAAGGACAGGATCATGATCCGGAGCATTACCGTTCGGCCTGCGGAGGAAATGCAGGACTATGCCTCCTGGCTTGCGGCAAGACAGGCGGAAGGAGCCCAGGTGATGACGGCCGGAGGGATCAGGATTCAGGGAGAGGACGCGGCATTAAAATCCAATCCCAGCTTTTATCCCCAGAACGACCGTACCTCGCCGCTTTCCGAACCCTATGATCCCACCTACATTGTGCTCAATACCATCGGGGGCAGCGGGTGGAAAAAGGCGGGAGAGTGGTTGGAGTGGAAGGCGGAAGTGCCCAAGAGCGGACTGTACCGCATTGCCATGCGCTATAAACAGAAGGACAGCGTGGGGTTCTCGGGAATCAGGGCTGTCTCCGTAAACGGCAGGGTTCCGTATGCGGAAGCGCAGGATATTCGCTTCCCTTACTCCAATTCCTTCCAGACGAACTATCTGCAGTCCGTATCGGGGGAGGATCTGTACTTTTATTTTGAGGAGGGAATCAACACCATCCGCCTGACCTGTGCGTTGGGAGCCTATGCGGAGGCGGCATCCGCCCTTCGGGAAACCATAGACGAGATTTCCGATGTGTACTATTCCGTAACGGCGATCACCAGTACCGCGCCTACCAAGTATCAGGACTATCAGCTGACCAGACGTCTGCCGAACCTGACAAAGGATCTGCAGCATGCGGGGGAACGTCTGGACGATATCTGCAATCAAGTGATGGAAATCACAGGGGGAACCACGGATGTCAGCTCGGCCATCGGCAGATCGGCCTCCATGTTCCTGGAGATTGCGGAGTATCCCAGCAGAATTACGGATAAGATTACCACCATAGGAGATTCCATTACATCCCTTGGGTCAGCGGTGCTTACCCTTTCACAGCAGGCGCTGACCATTGACTGGATGGAACTGCAGGGGACGGAGGATAAGCTGCCCAGAGCGGAAGGCAATTTCTTCCAGAATGCCAAGCATGAGATTCAATCCTTTATAGGCTCTTTCACAAATGACTACAATGTAGCTACGGATGATGAGGAAGCGGCGGCGGACGGCAAAACCATCACGGTATGGGTATCCACAGGCCGTGACCAGATGGATGTACTCAGACGTCTGGTAAACGAGAGCTTTACCCCCGAAAAGAACATCAAGGTGGATTTGAAGCTGGTGGACATTTCCATCATCATGACTGCCGTGGCAGGGGGAACGGGACCGGATGTACTGATCGGCGCTTCCAATACCATGCCCATGGAGCTGGGGTACAGAGGCGCGGCGTATGACCTGGCCCAATTTTCCGATTTCCAGGAGACGGCCGCCATGTTTGCGCCTGCGGCAGTGGACAGCTATGCCTTCGAGGGCAGGCAGTACGGACTGCCGGATCAGATGAGCTTCCCGGTACTGTTCTATCGCAGCGATATTCTGGCCCAGTACGGCATTATGGTGCCGGAGACCTGGGAGGATCTGGTAAGCATTATTCCCTCCCTTGCCACCTATAACATGCAGGTATACCTGGACAGGGAATCCATTCAGACACTGGGCGCAGGCTCCGGGGTAGGCACATCCAAGGCAATCAACAGCGTGTATCTGTCCATGCTGTATCAGAACGACGGCGAGCTGTACGACGAGGCGGGCAAGAAAACACTTCTGCTCAGTGAGGAGTCTGTGGACTGCTTTGAGACGTGGACGGATTATTATACCAAGTACGGATTTTCGGCTACCATCAGTTTTGTGACCCGTTTCCGCCTGGGAAGCGTGCCTCTGGCCATTATGGATATCTCCAACTATAACACCCTGAGCGTTTCCGCGCCGGAGATAAGCGGCAAGTGGGGAATCAGCCTGGTGCCCGGAACCAGAAAAGAGGACGGAACGGTAGACCACAGTATTCCGGTAACCACCAGCTCCGTGGTCATGATCAAGCCCACGGTGGAGCGGGACAATACCGTGAACGAAGCCTGGGAATTCATCAAATGGTGGGTTTCTGCGGATGTGCAGACGGGCTACGCCAGAGAGATGGAGGCAGTGTTGGGCTCATCCGGCAGATATATGGTGGCCAACCTGGAGTCCTTCCAGCAGATCTCATGGCCGGTGGAGATAGGGGCGGTACTGGACGACAGCCTTGAATGGCTGCGGGAGATCCGTCAGATTCCCGGTTCGTATCTGACCGGCCGTAACTTGGAGAATGCGTTCTATGCGGTAATCAACGACATCAGCCTGGATCCTCTGGATACACTGGCAGGCTATGTGGAATCCGTGGATGCGGAGATTATCAAGAAACGCGAGGAATATGGTTTGGAAACGGAGTGATATTATGAGCAATAGAGGAAAACCGGCAAGCAGAAAGGTCCCGCTTCTTACGGAGTTAAGAACAAAGAAGGAAGTATATCTGATGATATTGCCCTTCAGCCTGTTCTTCATCGTATTCGTTGTGGCTCCGGTACTTTTTTCCGTAGTGATGAGCTTTACGGACTACAATGTCATCCAGTCGCCCAGTTTTGTGGGACTGGACAATTATATTGATTTGTTTCTCAATGACAGCTTGTTTCTGAAGGCGCTGCAGAATACCTTTGTGATGGCTGTCATCGTGGGGCCTGTGGGCTACATGCTTTCATTCACCATGGCGTGGATGCTGTGCGAGCTTCCCGATAAGCTGAGGGTGATTATGACTGTCATTCTCTACGGCCCCTCCCTTGCGGGCAACGCCTATGTGATCTGGACATTGATTTTTGCCGACGACTCCACGGGTTTTGCAAATGCAAGGCTGACGAGCATGGGAATCACCGACGGGGCGATTCTTTGGCTTCATGACGCCAAATACATGATGACGATTATTCTGGTGGTGCAGCTGTGGATGAGCTTCGGCGTAGGATTCTTAAGCTTTATTGCCGGCCTGCAGGGCGTGGACCGATCCCTTCAGGAGGCGGGGATGGTGGATGGAATCACCAACCGTTGGCAGGAGCTTTGGTACATTGTCCTGCCGTCCATGAAGCCCGTGCTTTTGTTCGGCGCCATCATGGCCATCACCGGGGCTTTCTCCATCAGCGGGTCCGCGCTGACGGGATTTCCCAGTACAGGTTACGCGACGCACAGTATCGTGGATCACCTGACGGACTATGGTACCACCAGACTGGAGATGGGGTATGCCTCCGCCATCGCGGTAGTGCTCTTTGTTCTGATGGTGGGCTGCAACAGGCTGATTCAGAAAGTTCTGCGAAAGGTGGGAACTTAATATGATAAAATGGTTTGGACGTATCAGAGCCACCGGCGGTTTTCGGAAAGCCTTTGTGCGCTATATTACCAAGGGACGCAGCAACCGCAGCGTGGGAGGAACAGCATTCTTGCTTTTGTTTATACTGGCATTTGCCATATTTGCCGTATTCCCGGTAGCATTCATGGTGGGAAACGCCTTAAAGCCCATGCGTGAGCTGTACCGCTATCCGCCCACGGTTCTTCCTCAGAACCCCACGGGGCAGAGTTTCAAGGATCTGCTGGTGTACGCCAGCGAGTCCCTGGTGCCTTTTACCAGATATCTGTTCAATACGGGAGCTTTGGTGATACTGGGATGTCTGGGACAGATTCTGCTCTCCGCCATGGCGGCTTTTCCTCTGGCCAAGTCGGAATTCCGGGGAAAGAAGCTTATGAGCAATATGGTGGTGTATGCCCTGATGTTCTCCGGTGCGGTAACGGCGGTGCCCAATTACCTGATTTTGACGAAGCTGGGGCTGGTGGACAGCCTGTGGGCGATTATCCTGCCCTCCTTTGCCTCCACTCTGGGACTGTATCTGATGCAGAACTTTATGGAGATGCTACCGGATTCCCTGATTGAGGCGGCAAAGATAGACGGGGCAAGCTATTTCCGGACGCTTGTATCGATTATCATGCCAGTGGTCAAGCCGGCTTTGATGACGGTGTTTATCTTTACATTCCAGGGACTCTGGGGCAATACAGGGGGCAGCGTACTGTATACGGAAAATATAAAGCCCTTGAGCTACATGCTTTCCCGTATAGCCTCCACCGGTATAGCGAGGCAGGGAATGGCCTCCGCAGCGTCGCTGCTTTCGTTTATTATTCCGGTGCTGATCTTTGTGGTCACTCAGAGCAATGTTATGGAAACAATGGCTACCTCCGGTATGAAGGATTAAGGGAGGGTGAAGATGAGAAAAAAAATGAGAAAATGTCTTTTCTATATGCTGGCAGGGCTGATGCTGCTGGCGACGCCCTTCACCGTTTCGGCGGAAGGGACGGCGAACTACTGCTTCGGCTCCGGCGGGCCTTACCGAAAGGCTCCGGTGTCCTATGAGGTGGAGAAGGTGTACCATGCGGCAGACTTAGACGGCGTGGAAAACCTGAACGAACTGGAGTCCATGTTTGTGACGGAGGATTCCATCTATGTGGCCACGCTGAACGCCGTTGTGGTGCTGGACCATGATTTTCAGGTAAAACATATCCTCTCCGAATATACGGACGAGAACGGGAATGCCGCCAAAATCAACGCGCCCCAGGGCCTCTTTGTCACAGAAGAGGGAACCCTGTACATCTGTGAGCCAAACAGCAGCCATGTGCTGATTTTTGACAAAAATTATGAGCTTCTTCATAATTACGGGGCGCCCGAGGGACTGGATATCACCGTGGTCTACAAGCCCACCCAGATCGTGGTGGACAGCCTGGACCGCATGTACATTATTGCTTCCAGCATTTACGAAGGAATTCTGGAAGTCAATGCGGACAACAAATTTCAGCGATATTTCGGTTCTACCACAGTATCCGTATCGCCTTTGGAGGTATTCTTCCGAATGATCGCCACAGAGGCTCAGCTGAGCAAGCAGGCGCTGATTCTGCCTACGGAATATTCTTCCATGACCATTAACAAGAAGGGATTTATTTATACAACCATCAGGTCTTCGGAAGTGGAGAATCCCATCCGTCTGCTGAACGTAAACGGCAAGGACATCATGCCTGAGGACTGGCAGGAAATGCATCCCCAGGGGGACGTGGCCTACGCCCTGTCCCAGAGGATCACCTCCGAGTCCGGACCTTCCAACCTGTCGTACATTGACTGCAACGAGTACGGAATGTACATGGTGCTGGACAGGACAAGGAACAGGATTTTCACCTATGACGGAGCTTCCAATGTACTCTTTGTCTTTGGCGGAAGCGGGGACAAGGACGGGTGTTTCAGAAATCCGGTAAGCGTCCGCTGGTTTGGGGAGAACAACCGGGTGATTGTGGCGGATAAGCTGTCCCAGTCTATCACGGTGCTGAAGCCCACCAACTATGCCAGGGCCATAATCGAGGCGGTGAGACTGGAGACGGAGGGCGACAGACAGGGCGCGGCAACTCACTGGCAGGCGGCTCTGGACATGAACAGCAACTGCTGTGTGGCAAAGGACGCCATAGGCAGAGAGCTTTATTGGGAAGGCCGTTACAAGGAATCCCAGGAGCTTTTGGGCGGAATCTACAGGACCGATTATTATTCCATGGCCTTTGAGAAGACCAGGGAGGAAGTGATCCGTGCCTACGCGCCTGCCGCTGTGACGGGGCTGGTGGTTCTGATCGTGGCCGTCAAGGTAATCCGCCGCGTCAGAAGAAGCCGTAAAGGAGGGAACGCTTATGCAGAAGGTTAGCAGTTTTGATCTGAAAAAGTGGTGGGACAGCGTTGTGGAAGAAGTGATCCGCTTCCCGCTGTACATGATGGGCAAGCCTTTCAAGGCATTCAGCGATATCAAATATGAGGGCAGGGGAAGTATGCCCGCCTGTGTATTCTTTATGGTGATGCTGATGCTCTTAAGCGTGCTGCGCCAGTCTTATACAGGCACCGTATTTGTAGAGGTAGATCCCCGGTTCATGAACATCTGGACTGTGATGGCGGGAGTCTTTGTACAGACAATCCTGTTAGTGGCAGCCAACTGGTCCGTATCCGTTCTCACAAACGGAAGCGGCAGCGCCAGGGAGATCTTTATGGTGGCCATGTATGCCCAGTATCCTTTCATGTGGCTGAGCGCATTGTACCTGGTCCTCTCCCATGTATTGTCGCTGAACGAGGCGGCGCTGCTGACTTTCTGTCTGGCTCTGGGAGTGGTATGCATGCTGTTCTATGGTTTTATCGGAATTGTCTCTGTACACGGTTTTGGCTTTTTCCAGGGGATCGCCTCCGTTGTGCTGACACTGATCGCACTGGTGATTATCATCTTTATCATACTGCTGCTGGTGATGATGGTCAGTGAGCTGGGGGCATTCCTGACGACTGTGTGGGAGGAGATTGTGCTGCATTATTTCTAAGGCGGCCGCTGTTGGACAGGCGGCGGAATGGTTGCCGGAATGCACACGGATGCTAGTTAATTAGGTAAAAGAAAGGACGCAAGCAAGAGAATGAGAAGATTATGGCAAAAGAAAACTGCATTATTGTTTGCCCTGTTGTTCCTTGCAGCAGAAGCGCTGATTCCGATAAAGGCACATGCTTATACAGTGGAATCGCCGGGGGAAGAAACCGCCGGGATGGAGCTGGCGGCGGAGACTGACCAGGCAGAGCTTTATCTGGACAGAGAGGACGCGCTGCTCTGTCTGGTGGATAAGAGCAGCGGCATTGCGGTTAAGACCAAGATCATGGATGGCGACAGCGGTAATGCCAATATCAAGGCAAACCAGAAATCGGATTTTATTGTTTCTTATTATAAAGATATCAAAGCGGCCAACACCCTGTCCCAGGCCAACTTTACCATGGCCATTGAGCCGGGGCAGGTGGAGTATGCGGAGATTGACAATGGGATAAGGGTTACCTATACGATGAAGGAGGATAAGCTTTCTCTGGATTGTGTACCCAAGTATATTTCAGAGGAGCGGATGAAGTCGTTGGTTCTGGAATACCTTTCTACGAAGGAGCGTGAATGGCTGAACGACTATTACCGCCTCTTTGACGGAAAATATACCCGTACCAGGGACGATAACGAGCTCCAGTCCACCATTAAGAGGCTCTATACCCTGTTCTATGAGACCGGGCAGTACACGGAGGATGATCTGGCCGCAGACAATGAGGAAAACGGATATGAGAGCGAATGGAGCAATCTGGAGATTCAGGTTTCTCTGGAGTATTCCCTTGATGGGGGAGATCTGATGGTGCGTATGCCCATGGAGAGCTTTGCGGTAAATGATGAGGAGGTGATTCCCTATTCGATTACCCTGCTTCCCTATTTCCTTTCGGCCGGTGTGGATGAAGAGGGATATTTCGTGGTGCCGGACGGCGCGGGGGCGGTGATTCAATTTAACAATGACAAGGTTTTCGCAACGGATTATGTGAGCCGGATATATGGGGGAGACGTGCTTCTGAATACGGAAGCCATATCTGCCGCAGATTACTCCGCCATGATGCCTGTCATCGGCGCGGTGTATGAGAAATATGCCATGCTGGCCATTGTGGAGGGCGGCCAGGGGATGGCGGAGATCAACGCCAGGATTTCGGGCAAAACGGATAATTACAACAGCGCCTATTTCACGTTCTATCTGACGGAGAAGGAGAATGTAGCCAGTACCGTCAGCTCCAGCGTTATGGTGAACAAGTATGTGCAGGATACGTTTTCGGGAAGCGTTGTCATCCGCTATAAGATGGTCACGGATGCGGAGGAGACAAACTATACGGGCCTGGCCCATCTGTACAGGCAGTATCTCATGGATCAGGGTGTGCTGACTGCCCGGGAGGACCGGAGCGCACAGCTGTACCTGGAGATATTGGGAGCCACTCTGGAGTCCAGGACATTTCTGGGATTTCCCTACAAGGGAGTCAGAAGTCTCACCTCCTTTAAGGAAGCCTCCGGCATACTGGATGACTTAAGCGGTCGGGGCGTATCGGATGCGGTCATTCAGCTGGACGGCTGGCTGGACGGCGGACAGAGACATGAAAATTTAAGCAAGGTAAAAGTGGAGAGCGCGCAGGGCGGCAGGAAGAGCTTCAACGCCCTGGCAGCAAAGGCGGAGAGCCTGGGATACGGGCTGTACCCCGATGTGGCCATGCAGTATATCTATCCTTCCTTTGACATGTTCGAGAAAAGCAGCGCCAGAAACTTTGCCAAGAAATATGCCAGCCGTTACTTAAGCAGCCAGTATGCCTGGCATACGGAGACGGCCATGGCGGGATTCACATCCAGATTCAGCATGATCTGGTCTCCCTACATGCTTTCTCCCGCACATCTGAAGGGCTATACGGAGAAGGCGGTGAAGGGCCTGGGCAAATTTGACATCAAGGGACTGACCGTGACGGATATGGGGATGGAGCTGATACCGGACTATAATGAGAAGGCTTCCGTCAACCGGGATACGGCACTGGGAAAAGTTGCGGAGGCCATGGATATTCTGGAGGAGAAATTTGACCTTACCATGAAGGCACCCTACCAGTATGCCTGGAAGGGTGTGGGGAAAATGAGCGATATGCCCACCAGAAGCACGGAGTACACTGTTTTTGACTATGACATTCCCTTCCTGCAGTTGGTACTGGACGGATGTGCCGCTTATTCCACGGAGCCGCTGAATTACCAGACCCAGAAGGATACCTCGGAGCTGCTGCTGAAATGCATCGAGACACGCAGCAATCCCAAGTTCTATGTGATGGAATCGGAGATGGATGCTCTGTACTACGCGCTGTATGCGGATTACTATTCCATCAATTACGGACAATGGGCTGAACGCATAGCCCAGGTTTACAGCGAATATGCAGCTTTCGCCGCCAAGGTGCAGGACAGCAATATGGCTTCCCACGAGACGATGGCTGAAAAACTGGTAAAGGTAACATATGAGAACGGCGTGACCGTATATGTGAACTACGGAGAGAAAACGGTATCCGCCGACGGCAGAGAGGTGGCAGCACACAGCTACCTGGTTGCAGAATAGGGGGTGAAAGAAAATGCAGGAGACGAAAAAGAAACGGAAAAAAACCTCCGACTTTTACCGCAGGCAGGACAGATGGGCGCTTTTGATGATGACGCCGTGGCTGATCGGCGTGGTGTTCTTCTTCATAAAGCCGCTGATTGAGGTCATTATCTACAGCCTGAATGATGTCCAGGTGACACTGGGGGGACTGGAGCAGACCTGGGTGGGGCTTAAGAATTTTAGCTATGTGCTGCGGGAGCATGCCACCTTTTACCAGGATTTGTTCCTTACCTTTTCCAACGCGCTGCCCAACACGGTGCTGATCATCTTCTTTTCCCTGTTTGCGGCCGTGCTGCTGAACGGGAAATTCAAGTTCCGGGGGGCTGCCAGAGTGCTGTTTTTCCTGCCCATCGTGCTGGCGACGGATCTGATCAACGTGGAACTGGTGGGCGTGTCTCTGGAGGAGGCGGGAGCAGGGGCGGCTTCACAGTCCTTAAGCGGCGCGATGATGCTTGTGGATTTTCTCATCGACGGCGTAGGACTGCCTATAGAGATGATAGCGGCCATTTTGGGCGTGATCTCCAATGTGTTTGAAACAATCAAGCTAAGCGGCGTCCAGATTCTGATCTTCCTGGCCGGCCTGCAGTCCGTCAGCCCCAGTATGTATGAGGTGGCCAAGATGGAAGGCGCTACGGCTTACGAAACTTTCTGGAAGGTGACGCTGCCTACCGTATCGCCCCTGGTGCTGACCAATGTCATCTACACGCTGACGGATAATCTGATGAGGACAAAACTGGTGGATACGATTCAGGCGACGGCGTTCGGCAGCGCGCAGTACGGAAACAGCGCGGCCATGAGTGTTTCGTTCCTGCTGCTGACACTGGTTGTGGTGGGCGTGGTATCATTGATTCTTGGAAAGGTGGTGTTCTATAATGACTAAGTCCAAAACCAAGGCTTCTGCCCGCGCAAAAGGCCGGCGGATGCCCAAGACGGCCAATGAATGGGCTTTCTGGTTCCGGCGCAAGGGAGGGCATATCTTCATGTCCATTCTGCGGTATGCCCTGATTCTGAGTATCGGGTTTATCATCCTGATGCCCATACTGCAGATGATCTCCAAATCATTCATGTCGCCGGAAGAAGTGGGCAGCCCGGTTTCCACATGGGTTCCTTCGGCTTTTTCCATCGAGCACCTGTTTGTTGCTTTTAAGCTGTTGGATTATCCGGCTTCCCTGGCATATACCCTTGGCACCACAGCGCTGCAGGTGGCGCTGCAGATTCTGTCCGCGGCCGTAACGGGATATTCCTTTGCCAGGATTCGTTCCAAAAAGCTGCAGAAGCTGTTCGGCATTGTGATTCTGACCATTGTTGTGCCGCCGTCGGTTTTGATGCTGCCCCAGTATTTGTTCTTCCGGAACTTTGACATTTTCGGGATCATCAAGCTGATCACGGGATCCTCCATCAATCTTCTGGGGAATCCGGTGGCGCTGTACATGCTTGACTTTTTCGGCATGGGTTTAAAGGGTGGTCTGTATATCTTCATTTTCCGCCAGTTTTTCCGGGGGCTTCCCAGGGAACTGGAGGAGGCGGCTCATATGGACGGCTGCAGCTTTTTGGGCACGCTGTTCAAAATTATTCTGCCCAATGCGGTTCCCGGCATTATCACCGTGGGCGTGCTGAGCTTTGTGTGGAACTGGAATGATACCTACTATACGAACCTGTTTGTGGCAAACAAGCTGAATCTGATGGTGAAGCTGAATTCCGCCTCCGCGGGTATGGATAACGCCCTGTGGGGAATTCATACCAAGGTTCCGGGCGATTTCTATTTTCAGCACATGAACGTATTGTATCAGGCATCCATATTGACTGCGGCGTCCCTGTTGGTTATCCTGCCGCTGATCGTACTCTATATGTTTATCCAGAAACGATTTGTGGAAAGTGCAAGCAATGCGGGTATCGTTGGGTGATCTGCGGAATGAGGTTTTGGGGCCGCCGAGCCAAAGGCCTGCCTTGCGGTAAACGGCATGCAGGCAGGGCGTCAGAACGCGGCATATAGTGAAAGTATTGCATATGGGGCTGTGGCAGGGGAAATCCAAAGTGCGGCAGCCCCATTTCAAATGGATTTAAGGGAGTCGGCTTTACAGAAATCAGTTTTAAGGGAGCCGGTTACGGTGGAATCGGTTTTAAGGGGCTCAGAAGCCTTTGACAGGGGGAGTGGGGGCTTGGGAATAAGGACAGATAGGAGGACGGAGAATGGAGCAGGATGCTTTTGAGAGAATGCAGAATTCCCGGATGTATCGTTTTTTTGAATGTTTGTACAGGCTTTTTCAGATAAACCTGTGTATGCTGCTGCTGGCCATATGCGGACTGGTCATGTTTGGGCTGTTTCCTGCCATGTTCGCGGCAGCGGCCTATTTTAATGATGTGTTTGAGGGGAAGGAGGGAAAGGTGTTCCGGTCCATGTTCGGGTATTTCAGGCAGTATTTTTGGATCGGAAATATCCTGATGCTGATCTATGTGCCTGCAGTGGCGTTTGGGTTCTATGGGGTATATGGGCGGGAGCTGAACACTGCGGCTTATCTTATCCTTTTTTGCTGGCTGATCGGGGCCGTGGTTCTGCGCTGGTATCTTCCGGCCGTGAACGTACTGTATCCGGAATTTTCTGTAAAGAAGAAGATTTTGTTTGCCCTGGTGGTATCCTGTAACCGGTGGACGGTCACGCTTTCTTTTGTGGTTTTTCATGTGGCGTGGCTTTACGCAGCACTGCTTGCGCCGCAGTTAATGATGTTTATCCTCTTTTCTGCGCCGGCCTGGTTTACCCAGTGGAGGGTGAAGAAAGTGATGAAGCCGGACAGCTTCTATGATCCTCTGGCGGAGGAAGAGGAGACTGGTGGGGGACAATATGAATAAAGTGACAATGCAGGAGATTGCAGATGCCCTGGGTATCTCCCGTGCTACCGTCTGGAAGGTGTTTCATAATTATGGGAATGTTTCCCCGGGACTCAGATCCAATGTCTGGGATAAGGCCGCAGAGCTTGGGTATGTGAAGGGAGGGCATGGGCTGGAGCAGTTCAGACAGGAGAAGGACAGGAATGTCTCCGCCATAGTTTCCATGTCTGATTCTGCCGCGTTTTCCATGAAGATTATTCACAGCCTGGCGCAGGAGCTGAGTCTGTACAATATCAATCTCATGTATACTTATATGCCTTCCAGTTATTCCGACGAATACAGGATCCCCCAGATGCTGTACAACAATGTGGTTCAGGGCGCTGTGGTGTTAAATATATATGACAAAAGGCTGACGGAAGGCATTAACGGGCTGAGTCTGCCGAAAGTATTTGTGGATGTGGCGCAACAGATCAATCCCAGAGAGCTAAGCGGTGATCTGGTGTTGCTGGAAGGGTGGGACACCATGTGCCAGATCACGGAATCTCTGGTGGCCCGTGGGATGACAAAGATCGGATTTATCGGGGATATCGGACAGGCCAGAACAATTTATGACCGTTATGAGGGATTCTGCCGTTGTATGAGAGAGCGTGATCTGCCGGTGGACAAAGCGTTCTGTCTGACCCATATAGAGGAGACTTTCTCCTGTGAAGAGGAGATAAGCATTTTTCTGGACAGTCTTACCATGCTTCCGGAGGCCTTTGTCTGTGCCAGTAATTTCATTGCACATTGTCTTCAGCTGTATTTTTCCAGACATCGGGAGCGTGTTCCGGAAGGAATCGTGGTCACAGGCTATGATGACAGCGGCGCTTTTGCGGATCTGAGCGGACTGCTGACCACTGCCAGTGTGAAGACGGAGTTTTTGGGAAAACGTATTGCAAAGCAGATTATTTATCGTATGGAAAGCGGGAATGCTCCTTACGAAACGATTTATGTGAAGCCTTCTGTAATAGAAAGAAATTCCATATTATGCGGGTAGAAATGCTTTTTCTTTTGACAAGCGGCATCATGGAAAATAATGGACAACTGCATTTCGAGTATGTGGCTGTCAATGTATCATTTTCTGAACCTGCAGATGGTGCATCTCATGGAGGATGATGGCAGGCAGTTCTTCCATCGTGCAGTATTTTTCGATTCCGAACAGGTCCAGATGAAGGGCGTTCTCGTAGACGTAACCGAAAGAAGGGCCGAAGCTTAGGGTGGATATTACCTCCGTGTCGTCTATATCCACATTTCCGGGGAAGGCGGCATCCAGTCTGGCCTGCAGGTTCAGCAGGGGCTCCGGGGAGGCCAGGCCGTATCTTCTGATTTCGAAGAGGTAGTCCTGGTGGTTTAAGATTT
>CAJTSY010000057.1:7265-23638 GCA_910578995.1 uncultured Acetatifactor sp. | reverse complement strand
GTTGCAGAAAAATAAATTTCTTTTATGGTGCAAAAGCCTTGAAAAAAAATTCCAACTATGCTATCTTAATAGAAGAAAGGCACCTGCTGCTACAGGCACCTTTCTTATGGAACCCCACTCCAAAGGCGGAGTGTTCCGAGTCTGGGTGTTAATTACCTCTTAAAGAGGCGCCCATCCTGAGGTTGAGACAGGATGGGCATTATTTTTTGCTTATCCTAATCTCTGTCGAGAAAAGTAAGCAACGCTACAACAAAGCTGCCAAAGGCAATCAAAAGACCGATTATCCCTATGAATATCAAAATAATATCCGCAGATGTCATATACGCCACCTCCCTTCCTAAAGAACGGAATATGAAATTCCATTCCTTCGGATCGGCAAAAACAATCGCCAAATCCAATGTACTTCGGCATTTCTGCCGCCAGGCCCGGGAGGCTGCCACCCCTGTCATGGGTTCCATAACTGAAATTGTACCATGGTTCTGAATAAATTACAAGAAAATAATTCGAAATAACAAATCGCAAATACCGTAGCCTTCGAAAAAACTTCCCCGCCTCTGCCGCGGGGAAGTCAATAAAAATCAATATTTTACCATAATCGTCTTGATCTCAAAGGCCCTGAAATCCAAAGCCAGCTCCTGTGCCGCCACAAACTCCCTCTGCACTTCCTCCAGCATATTGGTTTCCGTCAGTCCCTTCACCGGGAAACCGAAGGTGAGCGTCACCCTGTCAGCCGCGCCCTCCGCCTCGTAGAGACGCAGGACAAAGCCCCTTCCGCTGTCTTCCATGGGTTTCACGGTCTCCACTATCACATGGTCGCAGTCAGTTTTCACCAGACTCTTCATCTCCAGGCTGCCGTCCACCACCAGGGGCTTCTCGTTCAGCAGATAGGCCGGCCGGATCACATTGCCTGCAGACATGCTTCCCATATGGGGCAGGAAGGCGTAAGTGCATTCATGGATCCCCTTGTCCCCTCTGTAGTCAGGCATGCAGCCGCCCTTGTGAAGAGAGAGGCGCATCTGGGAATCCCTGACGCTGATGCCGTACTTGCAGTCGTTGAGCACCGCCGCGCCGTACCGTGTCTCGGAGAGGTCTGTGTACTTGTGGTTAGACACCTCAAACTTCGACTTCTCGATCTCCGTGTTCCGGTTGGTCACACGGCGGATATAGCCGAACTGGATCTCCTGGCTGGCGTAATCCGTGTGGATGGAGGTGTCGAAAGCGGTCTTCAGGAAACGGTGGTCATCCTGCCAGTTCATCCGGGTCTCGAACACCACCTCCGGGGAATCCGCATAGAAGATCATATCCTGGTCCAGGGTGGATTTCCCGCTCAGACGGTAGCTGCTGCGGATCCGGTACTCCACTGCCCCGTCTGCAGCCACTTCCCTGGAAAGAAGCTCCGCGCTCTCCCGGAATTTGCTCTCGTAATCCGCATCCACATCCCAGTTGTCCCATCCCAGGGACACGTCCTCGGCCATCAGGAAGGTATTCAGCGCATATCCCTGGCCTTTCAGCTCCCGGCCATTGCGTTTGTCCACAAAGGATTCCATGTATCCCTTTTCATTAAAGGTTACCTTCACCAAGGGAGTCTCCAGGCTCTCGCCCTTTTCCCCGCTTACGGAAAATACGGATTTCTCCAGGGCATGCTCCTTTGTCAGGGTGAGAACCGCACTGCCGAAGGCGGGGATCTTCACGCCTGCAACGGCCAGCATGGCATTGCCGTCCCTGTCTTCCACCACCTGCTGCCTGTAGCCGCCCTCCACATAATATCCCCGGAAAGGCAGGTACACCACGTCGTCACGTTCAAAGGAAAGGGTATTCACCACTGTAACCGTCCCGCCGTCTTCAGCCTCCGCGGAAGATTCCGTCCCTCCAGGCGTTTTTTCAGAAGCTCCCGCCGCCTTAGCGGCAAGACTGCCGGTTCCGCCCGCATCCGGTTCCGGGGCAAAGGTTCCGCCCGCTGCCTCCTTCACCCGGCCTGCCAACAGTTCGCAGCTCTGCCTCCCGGCCTCCTCAATGATATGCTCCACCGCCTGGATGGCCTCGTCATGGGCCCTGGGAATGCAGGTGCCGGGCAGGATATCATGGAACTGGTTCACCAGCATCTCACAGGTCAGGGGATCGATCTTCTCCGCCGAAGCCGCCTGATCCCTGCACACCGCGTCCCACACCGTGAGGAACTCCAGATCCCTGAGGGCAAACTCCGCCTTGCGGTTGTTGCGCTTGATCACATGCTGGTTGGTCAGGGTGCCCCTGTGCAGTTCCAGATACAGCTCCCCGTTGTAGGTGGAGGGCTCCACCAGGCTCTGCTCCAGTTCCTGCATGAAACGGCTCACCGTGGTATGGGAGGTCCTGGGCATGCCCTCCACATCCTTCATGCGCTCCGCGATCTCCACCATCTCGAACTCCGGACCGCCGCCCCCGTCCCCGAACCCGTAGGAGATCAGGCGCATATTGGAGACGGAGCGCTCCTTGATGGTGTTGGTTCCGGCCTCCAGCAGGTTCTCCGCAAGGGCTTCCGGTTCCGGCCATACATGGGTGCGGTTAAAATGCACCAGTACCTGGGAACCGTCAATTCCTTTCCAATAAAACGTATCATAGGGGAACACATTGGTATCATTCCAGGCCATCTTGGTGGTGAGGAAATATTTCACCCGGCAGCCCTGCATGATCTGGGGCAGGGACGCGCTGTAGCCGAAAGTGTCCGGCAGCCAGAAGGCATCCGACGTGTAGTCAAAATTCTCCCTGGTAAACTTCTGTCCCCACACAAACTGCCTCACCATGTATTCGCCGGAAGGAATGTTACAGTCGCACTCAATCCACACGCCGCCGTTGGGCTCGTAGCGTCCCTCGGCTACCCTCTTTTTGATATCCTCGAACAGAGCCGGGTACATTCTCTTGATGATGTCGCCATGATAGGCCGAGCTCTGCACAAAGGTATAATCCGGGTACTGGTCCATCAGGTTCATCTGGTTGGCGTAGGTCCTGGCGCATTTCTTCTCCGTCTCGCCCCTGTGCCACAGCCATGCCGTGTCCATGTGGGAATGGCCTATGAGCCCGGCATAGGGCGCGGAAGCAGCGTTTTTGTCCTGGAGAACCTTCTTCAGGATGGCATCTGCCCTGCGGATCTGCATACGGAATACTTCCGGGTCCTCGTTCTCAAAATCATAGGAAATCAGGTTGTGGATCTCAAGCATGGCCCGGACGATGGCTGCCCTGCGGAAGCTCTTCTTCTCCAACACCTTCACCATCTGGTTGGCGATCCGCAGGTCAAAATAAAACGCCGCGACTTCCTCATCCTTCAGGCAGATGTCCACCGGATGGTATTCTATACGGTAAAATTTCTGGGCCTCCACCAGAAAGGGCTGGGTTCCCTTGATATAATGGTTGGCATAGTACTCGAATGCCATCTCCAGGGTCTCTCCGCTCCCGGCTTCCTTACACAGCATGTCACAGTAGTGGTTGCCATGGCTGTGTATGATCATCTTGGATGCAAAATTTCCGTAGGGCTTCCCGTTTACCCAGAGCATGCCCTCGTAACCGCGGATTTTGGGATAGACGAACAGCGTCTTCCCGGCCAGTTCCTCCGGAACCGTGAAAGCCCCCTTAAACCAACAGTAGATCCCCTCCCCCTCAAACACAGTGCCGTCCTCACAGGCAGTAAAACAGGCGTCTTCCGGCACGTCATGATAGCTTCCGTCCGTCTGGAAGGCTTTCATGGGAACAGTGGCCACAGTATGAAACATTTTCGGCCCCAACATTTTTTCCAGGCGCTTCAGCTTTTCCAGCATCCGCTCCAACTGCTTTTCCGTATACATTCTGATCCTCCTTTTATTCCGATTCCGCACCCGGCCCGCCCGATACCTGAGCTCAGGCCGTTTCTTCTGCGGAGGTTTTGTCCCGGCTTTCCGCCTTCCGGTGCGTCCCGGGCATAGGGTGTGGCGCTTCCCTCCTCCCCGCTTCCGGTGTACACCGGGCAAAGGGTCCGGGCGGACGCATCCCTCCTCCACGCCGAGTAGGATTTCGCTTTTTCGCAAAGGGCTCTGCCCTGGACAGGCATCCGCTTTTTTCGCTCCGTCCTATCATATCATAAATGCCTGAATATGCAAGGGAAAATGTATAAAATTTTACGGTCCTTTATGCGCCATTTCCACGGCCGGGAAGCCTGGCGGCTACAGGCTGAAAAATCCCCGGATATCACTCGTCTGGCCACAGGGTTCCGTATCTCCGGTCGGATTACTTAGTCGTAATCAACGCTTTCCAGGCACAGACCCTGGGCAGGGGCCGTTGGGCCGGCTTTCTGCCTGTCAGGATTATGGAGCACTTCCCGCACCTGCTCCGGTGTCATCCGCCCGCAGCCCACCTCCAACAGGGTTCCCACCATGATCCGCACCATATTCTGCAGGAAACCGGTTCCATGGAAAGTCAAAACCAGATATTCCCCCCGGCGTTCTATGTCAATTCTGTCCACCCTGCGCACGGTGGATTTCTTCATCCGGGGATTCACGCAGAAATTCCGGAAATCATGCTCCCCCTTCAAAATCTCCGCCGCCCGGCGCATCCGTTCCGGATCCATCCTCTCCTCCAATCTGGCACAGTACTTCCTGTCGAAGACTGACTTCACTTCGCCGTCATGGCAGGTATAGCAGTAGGTCTTCCCGGTGGCATTATAGCGGGCATGGAACCTGGGGGATGCCTCCCGCACCTCCTTCACCGCAATGTCCTCGGGAAGACAGCGGTTCATGTAGTCACGGATTTCCTCACAGGAAAAATCCGTTTCAAAGACGGCATTTGCCGCCATTCCCCGGGCATGGACTCCCGCGTCGGTGCGCCCGGCCCCGATGACTTCCACCTCCGCGCCGCACATCAGTGACAGTACGTTCTCCAGTTTGCCCTGGATGGTATTCTTCTCCGGCTGGCGCTGCCATCCGTAGTAACGGCTGCCGTCGTATTCCAGGATAAATTTATAGTTTTTCATCAGAGGATCCCCCTTTTCTTTTCCGGGCAGCCCAAACGCTGTCTGACGCGCCGCCCTCTGGCCTGCTCATAAACGCCTTCTCTTCCCCAGGCTACCCGTATCCTGCCTGACGCGCCGCTCTCAAGCCTGTCCGCTGAGTGCCTTCCTCAGCACGCGGACCACCGGCAGCGCCACCAGGCCGCCTAACAAGGCCGTGACCAGCTGGGGAAGGGAAAACATATGGGAAACCACCGATGCCTGAGGCTCCGGCAGTCCCAACAGCACTGGAACCG
Organism: uncultured Acetatifactor sp.; assembly: GCA_910578995.1. Taxonomy (GTDB): domain Bacteria; phylum Bacillota; class Clostridia; order Lachnospirales; family Lachnospiraceae; genus Acetatifactor. Next base: position 18,391 of record CAJTSY010000057.1, on the reverse strand, counting down.
CCACCCTGACGATCCCCAGGTATAAAACCAGGAACTTGGCCGCTGCCGCGGCAGCCACGGCTGTGGCGCCGGATGCATAGGGATTTCCCCCGGTGCGCCTTCCCAGAAAATGCCACGCCAGTACAAAGACGATATTCCCCAACGCTATAAAGGGAATCAGCGCCCACAGAGGGCCTATTCCCACCAGTTTCGCCAGAATGGGCGAAACCACCGCCACCGTTGCGCCTGACATGACCCCGCAGGTCATGACTGACACTGCCAGCAGGGCATTGACCAGGGTTCCGGTGACAATCGTATTCCCCAGAGGGGCAGTGACTGCCTGCATCACCACCAGAAGCGCAAGAAATACGGCTGTGCGTGTAATCCATAACGTTTTTTCCCTGTTGTTCATAGGTAAAGTTCTCCTTTTCCTCACCGGCATTTCCTGCCGGGAATTTTGTTGACAGAAACACGGTTCTGCTGTATTATACATCATTCCCGCAGTTCTTCCAATCTTTTTCTGATGTCTTTTTTATTTGCTTTTTTATTTCAATTACTGCTTTCAATTATTGCAGGTTTTCATTTTGAAACGCAAGCAGTGTCTTGACATGATTCGGTGATGACTGTATATTATAAATAAAAGAATAAGTCGTGAGCCTGTTTTGGGCGCGGAAATAAAGGGCCATTTCAAGCCGCAGTGTTTCGTATAGTTTCGGGAGGGTTGGACAGTTCCCACAACCAGACCATAAGTCGAGAAAAATTGCCGGAAAAGTGCTTCGGATTATCCGAGGCATTTTTTAAAAAGGGGTAGAAAGGGAATGACCCGGCAGCTGCCTGCGAAAGGAATATTATGATGGTTACTGGCAAAAATGGAATATTGGATAAAATTGAGGAAGAACAATTATACTGTAGTCCTAATGAAGAAAATACGGATTTAAAGACTGACCCCAAACCCATAACAGGAGAAAAATCATGATAACAGAAAACACCTATGCCGTTCCCTTTCTATCACATACGACGCAGTCCGGAAAGTCCCCCGCGCCCCCGGAAGGCCCTGCCGCTCCGAACCCGCCCGTCACCCTGGACGTCCCGGGCTCCAAGAGCATCACCAACCGGGCCCTGCTGCTGGCAGCCCTGGCCCAGGGAACTTCCCATCTGGAGGGCGTACTGTTCTCCGACGATTCCAGGCACTTCCTGAAATGCCTCCAGGATCTGGGCTTTGAAACCCGGGTGGACGAGGCGGGCAGAAAAGTATCCATCCACGGCCTGGGCGGACGGGTGCCCCTGTCCGAAGCCTCCCCCTATGTGGGCAGCGCAGGAACTGCCGCCCGTTTCCTCACTGCCTGGCTGGGGCTCACCCGGGGAGTGTACCATATGGACGCCTCCCAGCAGATGCGCAGAAGGCCCATGGCTCCCCTCCTGGCTTCGCTGCGGGAACTGGGCTGTGAGGTGATTCCGGATCCCCTGGGGGAAGTGGATCATTTTCCTTTTACCCTGCGGGCCCATGGCTTCCAAAAAAATGACATATCTATCAACATTGACAGCAGCAGCCAGTTTTTAAGCGCCCTGCTCATTGTTTCCTGCCTGTGCGGGGAGGATTTTACCACCCGGATAGAGGGAACCCACGGCATGGCCTATATCGAAATGACCCTGAAAATGATGGAACAGTTCGGCGTGCATACCAGGAGAGCCGGGGAACGGGCCTTCCTCACTCCGGCCGGACAGCGCTACCGGCCCCGGGTCTACCAGGTGGAGCCGGATGTGTCCGCCGCATGCTATTTCTATGCCATGAGCCCGCTTTTAAATGTTCCTGTCCTGGTGCGCCATGTGCAGTTTGATTCCATGCAGGGGGATGTGCAGTTTATCAGAATCCTGGAGCGGATGGGCTGCCATGCCCGGGACACGGATCAGGGAATCCTGGTGTCCCCGCCCCCGGAGGGTGTTTTTCACGGCGTCACCGTGGATATGTCCGGATGTTCCGACCAGGCCATCACACTGGCCGCCATCGCTCCCTTTGCGGACAGCCCCACCGTCATCAACGGCATAGGACACATCCGTTATCAGGAAAGCGACCGCATAGCCGCTGTCTGCAGGGAGCTTTCCAAAATGGGGATCCGCTGCGAAGAGCGGGATGACGGCATGACCATCTATCCCGGCATGCCCTCCCCCTCCCTGGTGGAAACATACGACGACCACCGCATGGCAATGGGCTTCGCCCTGACGGGCCTGCGCAGCCCCGGAATCGTCATCAGCAATCCGGGGTGCTGCCGCAAGACCTTCGAAGATTATTTTGAGGTGTTTGGGCAGACGGTGGATTCCATAGCCATACAGAAATCCTGAGCTTCCTTGCCTGCAGGTTACACGGTTCGTACCACGGCCACGCCATAACCGGACAGAGCCAGCTCCCCATCCGCTTCCGCGTCCGTCACCAGATCCAGACCCTTTACGCCGGGGACTGTCACGGCTTCCCGGGTATTGTTCAGGTAAAAGGCATAGCTGCCCGACTCTCCGGTTCTCACATGGCATTCCACGCCCTCCGGCAGCCTTCTCACGGAGAGCCCCGCATCCGTCAGCATTTTCTCAAACAGGGACTCCATCCGGGCAGCATCCGTCCTGGCCGCCACGTAGTAGGCCTTTCCTTTTCCCCGTGATTTGCAGGTCAGGGCGGCGCTTCCCCTGTAAAAATCATCCGTGTATGTGCCAAGCACCCGGGCATCATCCACCCGCAGGATCTCCGCGTAGTCTCTGACCTCCCATGTGCTTCCGTCCTCCAGCAGGATTCCGTTCCTGTCCTTTGGATAAAAAGTGTCGATCTCCTCGCTGACAATGCCGAACAGCTCCTTCAGCCCGTCGCCCGGGAATCCGCCCAGGAAGCAGAGCTGCTCCTCATTCACATAGCCCGTGCAGTAGGTGGCAAGCAGCTGGCCGCCCCGCTCCACGAAGGCTTCCAGGTTCGCCGCGGCGCCAGGCTGCAGCATGTACAGCATGGGGGCCACTATCACGTCATAGTCATCTATGTTCTCATCGGAACCCACCACATCCATATCCACGCCCAGACGGAAGAAAGCTTTCCAGATGTCGATGCAGGTCTCCTCGTATTTTTTGGTAGACTGGGCGAAGGCCTTGGCATCGTCGATGGCCCATCGGTTGTCCCAGTCAAACAGAAGCGCCGCCCTGGTTTTCACCAAAGTGCCCGCCGCAGGGGCGATTTTCGCCAGAAGCTCTCCCACCTCCGCCACCTCCCGGAAAATCCTGGTATCGTCAGTTCCAAGGTGGTCCACTACAGCTCCGTGATACTGCTCATAGGAGCCCCTTCCTTTGCGCCACTGGAAATACTGCACGGTGTCCGATCCGCATGCCACCGCCTGTAAACAGGCCAGTCTGTGTATGCCCGGGCGCTTTACCTTGTTGAAAGCCTGCCAGTTCACCAGGCCCGGGGCGCTCTCCATCATCATGAACGGCGTACCGCGTTTCAGGGAACGCATCACCGAATGTTGGAAGGCCGTCTCCGCCATAGTCTCCGCCACTGTCTCCCAGTCATTGTGGAAGGTGGGGTAATTGTCCCAGGAAACGGCATCCAGGGCAGGAGCCATCTTCCGGTAGTCCAGTCCGCCGAAGAGCCGCATGAAGTTGGCCGTCACCGGCACATCCGGAGTCACGCCGCGCATCACGCGGATCTCCGCCTCCATGAAATCATTGGTGTTCCATGTGGTGAAGCGTTTCCACTCCAGGTTCAGCCCCATGACGCTTGTCTCCCCGTTTTCAAAGGGGGGCTCAATCTGCTCAAAGCTGTTGTAGCGGTGGCTCCAGAAGGCGGTCCACCAGGCGGCATTCAGTTTCTCGATATCATGGTCGTACTTTTCCGCCAGATAATTCCGGAACTTTTTCACACAGAGAGGGCAGAAGCACTCCCCGCTGAACTCGTTGGAAATATGGTACATGATCACCCCGGGATGGGTGCCGAAGGCTTCCGCCAGTTTCCGGTCGATGACGGCCACCTTCTCCCGATAGACGGGCGAGGACATACAGTGGTTGTGCCGTCCGCCATGATGGGCGCGCATTCCCCTCCGGTCCACCCTCATGGCTTCCGGATAAGTCTCATCCAGCCAGGCCGGGCGGGCTCCGGAAGGCGTGGACAGCACGGTGTAAATGCCGTTTTTATATAACCGGTCAATGATCTCCCCCAGCCACTCAAAGCGGAACTCCCCTTCCCTGGGTTCCAGCACGGACCAGGAAAATATCCCCACCGAGGCGCTGTTCATTCCGGCCTTCTTCATCAGGCGCACATCCTCCTCCAGAATGTCGGGCCTGTCCAGCCACTGCTCCGGGTTGTAATCCCCTCCGTGGAGGAAGCCGCCCACCTGAGGGAACAGTATCTTTTTTTCCAATATCTTTTTTTCCATAGAAAGTATCTCCTTCCCGCTTTTGTCGTTTCCTCCGTTCCAGTATATCCGTTTTCCGGGTACAAGTCAATGTTTCCCCCTGCGTAAATTGGGCGGAGGCACCGAGTGAACAGCAGCGTAACGTTTTCCTGGATGCAGACAAATTTCCCCTAAATACCGGATTGTGCATTTGTGCGTTTTAAGGTAAACTATAGAAAAAAGAAACAGCCCGGCTCCATGTCCGGGCGGAAAGGAATAGCGGAAATGACTCTATTTTGCTATATATCCATCATACTGGGAATCTTTTTCGGAGAACTCCGAATCAAAAATTTTATAGAAAAAAGCGCCCCGGACAGTCCCGGGGCTCCGGAAACGCCGGAGGCAGGGCAGACTCGGAACCACGTTGCCGTTCCCTCATCGATCTGGAAAAACCGGATCCTGATCCGCAGATACCACAACAAGGGGGCCATGCTGAACCTGGGGCAGCACAGAAGTTCCGCCGTTGCGGTTCTGTCCGTTGCGCTGTGCCTTCTGATGACCGCCGCCTTCGTCCTCAGCCTGGGACAGCGGGGAAATGCCCTGCTGCGCACGGGCCTGTCCTTTTTGCTGGGCGGGGCTTTCAGCAATACCTATGACCGTCTGAAACGAAAGTATGTGGTTGATTACTTTTCTTTTCATGTAAAATGGGCGCCCCTTTCCAGAATCGTCTTCAATCTCTCCGATTTCTGTATTATGGCGGGCGCCCTTGTGGCAGTTCTTGGTACGCCGGATTGAGCGGTGAGCATGATCATGGCCTTTCCCGTTAAGCGGTGACCGCGGATCCGGTACTTTCCGTCAAGCGGTGGACATCATCCGCCCATTTCCCGTCGGGAGACAGCCTCCGTCCACGCATTTTCCTTCGGACGACAGCCTCCGTCCACGCATTTTCCTTCGGGCGGCAGCCTCCATCCACGCATTTTCCTTCGGGCGGCAGACCCCATCCGCCCATGTCCCGTCAAACGGTGATCACCGTCCCTGCCCTTCCCATCAGGGCATCCTTCACCCGCGCCATGGAAGTGATCAGCACTCTTCCCCCGGGCACCTTTTCCAGGTAGGTAACGGCGGCTTCCATCTTGGGCAGCATGGTACCGGCCTCAAACCGCCCCTCTGCCACGGCTTCCCTTACCTCCCCCAATGTCATGGACGGAATGGGGGTCTGGCGGTCCGTGCCGAAATCCCGGTATACGCACTCCACCCCTGTCAGGATGATCAGCTCGTCGCTTCCCAGTTCCGCCGCCAGAAGCCCCGCTATGGAATCCTTCTCTATCACGGCGGAAGCCCCTTTCAGGGCGCGCTGCTGCTCGATCACGGGAATCCCGCCCCCGCCGCAGGCTATGACCACCTGGTCGGCCTCCGCAAGGGTGCGGATAGCCTCTATCTCCACAATGTCTATGGGCTTTGGCGCGGCAACCACCCTCCGGAATCCCTTCCCCGGATACTCCCTGACGTAATTTCCCTTCTTTATCTCCATTTCAGCGTCTTCCCTGGCCATATAGCGCCCGATCACCTTGGTGGGCTCATAAAAGGCATCGTCATAAGGATCCACGGTCACCTGGGTCAGGATGGTGCTGACAGGCCTGGAAATCCCCCTGCCAAGAAGCTCGCCGCGCAGCGCATTCTGAATGTCATATCCCACATATCCCTGGCTCATGGCCGAACATACGCACATGGGCGCAGGAGTATAATCGGTATAGACCCGGCGCAGCTCCGTCATGGCCTTATGGATCATGCTGACCTGGGGGCCGTTGCTGTGGGTGATTGTAAGCTGATAGTCCGCCTCCACCAGGTCTGCCAGCGCCCTTGCCGTCACCCTGACAGCATCCTTCTGTGCCCCGGTGGTGTAACCCAGAGCGTCATGCCCAAGGGACACTACTACTTTTTTCTTACTCATATCATTTCCCTCTCTGTATTTCCCTCTCTGTAAAAGTCCTGTTCCTGCTGCCAGTTGTGTTCTCCCGGCTCATCCTCCCGGTCACTGACTGTATCCAGCGCTCCGGCTATCAGTTTGATCATTTCCCATACGGAACGGAAGGAAACGGTCTTATTTTTCCCCATCCAGGTGATGCGCCCCTGCCAGCTGCTGTTCTGGCGGTGCTGAACGCGGACAACAAACGTTCCCAGGTCCCCATTCCTGCCAGACATTTCTCTGCCTTTCATATGCCTCAATCCTTTCTTCCGGAAAATATCCGGCGGCTTTGTCACTTACCATACCATCCCGTCGCCCTGTTTGTCAACCGGACGCAGTCCTTTTCCTAACCCGCACAAATCGAAAGCAATATTTTGCCCCTTTGCACATCAGCTCATTGTCAGACTCCTAAGCCGGACAATCCGGAACCAAAACTTTGCCAAAACGCGCAGGATATCATCGTTAAGTGCCTAAAACGGAATTCCTCCCGCGCTGTCCACAGGCACCAGAATCCCGTGCAGCACATATCTGGCATTGTCAAACACATAAGCGCAGGTGGACAGCAGCACATACCGGGCCTCCCCGTCCAGTTCCACTCCCGCGCTAAAGTCCGACTGTGCCATACATTTGTCCAGATATGTATTCAGCTCTTCCCCGGGGCCCTGAAATATGGTGTAGGTATCGGAGGTAGCCGACGTAGTGTACCCGCCCGTCAGAATGATTTTGTAATCCTGCTCCGGCGTCAGCAGCCACATCACAGGATGCTCCTCATAGTAGGCCTGGTCCGCCCACTGGTCCAGGGAGGCAAACATGGAGCCGTTTTTCATATGGTGTCCGTATATAATAGTATTAGAATCCACAAAATCCGGCCTGTTCTCCGCTTCCACAAAAATGGAGCCGGATGCGCTGGCCGTGCCGTCATAGTTATGGGTCAGATAGTAGTCATTGTCCGCACCGTGAACCACCGGGTAATTGATGGGAGTATCCTCACAGTAGATCCATCCCGTCACATCCCCGTTTACACCGCGCAGCCCTTCAAAATCCACCACAATGGGCGCGGTCTCTGCCCCGGCTCCGGCCTCCGCCCCTGCCGCGCCATCAGCGGCATCCTGCTGTCCTTTCCCTGCACCGTCTGAAGTCTGCGATGTATACTGGTTCGCAATCCCCTCGTAAAGCCGGTCGCTTACCTTATATTGGTGCAGAATGCGCAGGATGGAGATACCGGAAAACAAAAAAATTCCCAGAAGAATCAGCATCACCACCCGCCTGATCCACTTTCCAACCGATTTCCCTTTCATAAAAACACCTCCGTAACCGTATCCGATTGTATGACAGGTTTATTATATCCGAAAAAACCTGGGTTGACAATCCCTTTCGTCTGCGGCGTTCTTCATAATCGCAAAGAAAAATGTAAGCCACCGAATGGGAAGTATCTAAATTTTTTCCATTTGCAGTAGACAAAATGTAACATGTATTATACCATGATTAAAGGGCAATCATGGTATTATGGCCATCCGGCCGTTTTCTGCCTGGATTATGGACTGTTTTTACCATTGATTAAAGGGCAATCATGGTATTATGGCCATCCGGCCGTTTTCTGCCTGGATTATGGACTGTTTTTACCATTGATTAAAGGGCAATCATGGTATTATGGCCATTCGAAAGCGAGGTATAACATGAAGATTTTATTTTATGACACTAAGAATTATGACAGGGAGAGTTTCAATGCCGTCCTGGGCGGTTATCCCGGGATTTCCATCGAGTACACCAAGTCGGACCTGGATCCGAGGACAGCAGCTCTTGCGGAGGGGTTTGACGCTGTGTGCGCTTTTGTCAGCTCTGATGTCGGAACTCAGACCCTGGAGATCCTGCATGCAAAAAAAATCCGGCTGCTGCTGATGCGCTGCGCGGGATTTAACAATGTGGATCTGGATACTGCACGGAAATACGGCATCCGGGTGATGCGCGTGCCCGGGTACTCCCCGGAGGCGGTGGCGGAACACGCCATGGCCCTGGCCCTGGCCAGCAACCGCCGCCTGTACAAGGCCTACAACAAGGTACGGGAAAATGATTTCAGCCTGAGCGGCCTGATGGGGTTCAATTTTTACCAGAAAACAGCCGGAATCATCGGCACCGGTAAAATCGGGGCCGCCATGTGCCGTATCTGCAGGGGCTTCGGCATGAAAATCATCGCCTATGATGTGTACCAGAATGAATCCCTGAAGGATTTCGTGGAGTACGTGTCCCTGGAACGGCTGCTTTCCGACAGTGATGTCATATCTCTCCACTGTCCCCTGATGGACTCCACCTATCACCTGATCAACATCGACACGATCCAGAAAATGAAGGACGGCGTCATCCTGGTGAACACATCCCGCGGAGCCCTGGTGAAGACCGATGATCTGATTGAAGGCATCCGGATGCACAAATTTGCCGGCGTGGGGTTGGATGTTTATGAAGAAGAAACCAACAATGTGTTTGAGGACCGTTCCGACGAGATTCTGGAACATTCCACCACCGCCAGGCTTCTCTCCTTCCCCAATGTGATGATCACTTCCCACCAGGGATTCTTCACAAGGGAAGCCCTGGAGGCCATTGCCACCACCACCCTGGACAATGCGGCGGACTTTGAATCAGGAAATGAAAGCCCCAATGATGTGCAGTAAGTACAGAGCCGGCCCCGGGAAATTTCCCGGGGCTGCTTCCCGCGCTTCATCATGGATCTTATTTCTCTTTCCCTTTTTCATATTATACTATCCCTTAGAGAACGGCCCGCTTCCGGCCGGGAAAGGAGACATATGCCATGCCCTCCATCGCAAGCATTCACGAAAAATACATGAAAGAGGCTTTCCGTCAGGCCAAAAAGGCTTACGCCCTGGGAGAGGTGCCCATCGGCTGCGTCATCGTCCATGAGGGCAAAATCATCGGCCGGGGCTATAACCGGCGCAACACGGACAAAAGCACCCTGGCCCACGCGGAGATCACCGCCATCCGGAAGGCCAGCAAATACATAGGCGACTGGCGTCTGGAGGAATGCACTATTTATATCACCCTGGAGCCCTGCCAGATGTGCGCAGGGGCCATCATCCAGGCCCGGATTCCCGAAGTGGTCATGGGCTGCATGAACCCCAAGGCAGGCTGCGGGGGATCCGTCCTGAATATCCTGGAAAATCCCGGCTTCAACCACCAGGCCTCCGTAACCAGGGGGATCCTGGAGCAGGAATGTTCCGATCTGCTGAAATTGTTCTTTGCGCAGCTGCGGCAGCGCAACCGAGAGGAAAAAGAGCGGAAACGTCTGGCCGCGGCAGAGGCCGAACAGTAGCGGGAATCCGGGAGCAGCTGTTCACTCGGCGCCTCCGCAAGGTGTTTCCACTCGTTTCCATGTAAAAATATCCAAAATATCTCTTGCAATTCCCCAATCAATATGATATCATTTTAATATCATCAAACAGCAAGCACCATTGGCGAAAGAGAGGTATTCTTTATGAACGAAAAAGTATTAAACGGAAAGAAAAACGGAATGTCCGTTCTATGTATGGTAATCCTGGCCTACGTCATCGGCATCGCCCTGATCGTCCTTTCCGCAATCAGCCTGGACCAGGCTCCCGCTCCGCTGAACATCACGGGACTGGTGGCCGGCATCCTAATTGTATCCCTGGGCTGGATCTTCCTGATGGGCCTGAAAGTGCTGAAACCCCAGGAAGCCCTGGTTCTGACGCTGTTCGGCAAATACATCGGCACATTAAAGGAAAACGGTTTTTACTATGTCAACCCCTTCTGCGTGGGTGTGAACCCGGCCGCCAAAACCAGGCTGAGCCAGAGCGGAGACGTGTCGGAGCCCGCCTCCGGCCTGACAGCCATTGTAAACGGCGCTCAGGCCGCAAATATGATTTCCACAGACTATAGCAACAAGAAGCTGTCCCTGAAAATCATGACCCTGAACAACAGCCGCCAGAAGATCAACGACTGCCTGGGCAACCCCATCGAGATCGGCATCGCGGTCACATGGCGGATTGTGGACACTGCCAAAGCCGTGTTCAATGTGGACAATTACAAGGAGTTCCTGTCCCTGCAGTGTGACAGCGCCCTGCGCCATGTGGTGCGCATCTATCCCTACGACGTGTCTCCCAACGTGGACACCACCGGGGACGGCGTGGCGGACGAGGGAAGTCTGCGGGGTTCCAGCGAAGTAGTGGCCCTGCGGATCCGCGACGAGATCCAGTCCCGGGTGAAGGAAGCCGGCATCGAAATCGTGGAGGCCCGGATCACCTATCTGGCCTACGCTCCCGAGATTGCAGCCGTAATGCTGCAGCGCCAACAGGCTTCCGCCATCATTGATGCCCGTAAGATGATTGTGGACGGGGCCGTGGGCATGGTGGAAATGGCTCTGGAGAGACTAAACGAAAACGATGTGGTACACTTGGACGAGGAACGCAAGGCCGCAATGGTCTCCAACCTTCTGGTGGTTCTGTGCGGAAACCATGACGCACAGCCCATCGTAAATTCAGGGAGTTTATATTAACTATGGCTGAAAACAAAAAACAGGTACCTTTGAGATTATCCCCTAAACTGTACGATGCCATCGCCGCCTGGGCGGAAGACGATTTCCGCTCGGTCAACGGTCAGATCGAGTATCTTCTGACGGAATGTGTCAGGCAGCGCAAAAAGAACGGGAAATATGCCCCGGAGGAACTGGATGTTCCGCCGGAATTGGATATCTGAAATATCAGAAATTCTGAATCTTTGGCCGGAACCTTTTCGGGAGCCCTGCGGAAAGCGTCAGCAGCTTTCTGCAGGGCTCTTTCTATACCGTTTCCGTG
>CAJTSY010000057.1:3028-7165 GCA_910578995.1 uncultured Acetatifactor sp. | reverse complement strand
CTTCTGTTCCGTTTCTGTGCCGCTTGTACGCCAAATTTTATTCCAACAGGCAAATTTAATTATTGACAAACAATAATTTTAATGCTATTCTCAAGATGTAATTATTGTAAAACAATAATTTTTAAGGAGACACTTAGATGGATTATATCAAATTCCCCTGGGAACAGATCGGACACGGCCTGCGAAGCCTGTCCCTGTCCGGAGCTCCCGGCAACCTGGCCGCATGGATCCTGTACCTCTCCGCGGGCGCGCTGCCCCTGGCCGCGCTGCTGACCCTGCATATCCGCCGCCGAGCAGTGAAATACGACTGGCTTCTGGCAGCGCTGTCCGTATCCATGTATATCAGTTTATGGTTTTTCGTCAATCCCACTTATATGGATCTGTACCTGACCCCGATCCCCTCCGGCGGGCTGGAAGGATACACCCTGGCCGCCGTGACGGACAGCCTCCTTCTGACCTGGATCCTGCTGCGGGTTATCGTGAACCGGGAACGGGCGGCTTATCCCGGCCTGCTGCGGGGCCTGCGGTTTCTGCTGTATCTCTATATCCTGACGGCAGCGGCGGAAACACTCCTGGCGGGCTGTCCGGAATTTATCACAGCCTGCCGGGAACTGAAAGAGAAAAACTCCGCAGCCTCAGGCTCCCTCCTTACAGTGAGCATCCTTTTCCTTGCCCTCCGGTTCCTTGTACAATGTGTGCCGGTGGTGTCGGAACTGGCTTTGCTGGCAATGGCGGCAGGATTTCTGTTCCACTTTGAAAGGGAAAGTTTCGGCCCCCGCACCCACGCCGCGCTGCAGCGGCTCCGGATATGCAGCGGACGCTTTCTGGCGCTGATTCTGCTCTCCAATGTGGGATTCAGCTGCCTCCAGCTTTTGTGCTCCAGGTGGATTCTTAACGCCTCCCACCGTCTGATATTTCCCCTGACGGAAATCATCATAATATCAGGCATCCGGCTTCTGAGCTTCCTCTATCTGGAGGGCAAACGGCTGAAGGAGGACAACGACATGTTCGTCTGAGCAACCTTGTGAACCGTCCCGAAATAACTTACCGATAGTCCGCAGGATTTTTCCCTGTCAGCGCCGCTTAAAAATCAGACGCACAGCGGGCTGTGTAACTGATTTTTGAGCATTGTCGGCGGAGAAAAAGACAGGGCATATGGTAAATTATTCCGGAACAGTTCCCTACACGGAAGGAATACCGAAAAATGGCAATACGCGTCTGTCTCGAAGAAATCCTGAAAAACCGGCACATGACCTCAAAAGAACTGTGCAGACTGGTGAACATAACCGAGGCCAATCTGTCCATTCTGCGCAGCGGCAGGGCAAAGGGCGTCCGGTTCAGCACCATCAACAAAATCTGTTACTACCTGCAGTGCGATGTGGGGGATATCCTGAAATTTGACGGCAGCCTGGAAGACGTGGAGGAAATTGAAAATGAAGAAACAGAAAAATAGGAAAAACTACAGAACGGCCCTCTGCGTCCTGTATGCGGCCTCTGCCTGCCTGTTAGGCGGCTGCGGCCTGATGGACGGCAGTTTCAGCCTGGCCCTGGAAGAGGCGCCATGCCAGGAGGACAGACTGGCGGGATTCTTTATTACAGATCAGTATATTACCTCGGGCATGCCGGAGCTCACCCTGAACAGCCGGGGAGAGCTGACCGCCATAGAACAGGATGCCCGAAAATACGGTACCCTGAACACGGACAGCGGCAGGCCCCCTGTCACCTTCGACGGCCTGGAGGGCTGCGGCATCTATAACCTGCAGCTGCCCGGGGAGGAATCCTCCAATTCCGTGTTTGCGGACGATGCTTTCACGGATATGCATTTCACCGTAACCGACCAGGAAAACAATGCCGAGGCATCCCTGTATGTAAGTTCGGACCGCCCAGGCAAATATTTCTTTAATCCGGTTTACCAACAGGCAGACGGGCAGATCTACCTGCTGCCCGGCTCCGGAATTTCCTCGGACAGCTTTGCCGAAGGCTGCCAGTACAGCCAGAGCATCTCCCAGTCCCGCAGCAGCGGCCCCACCGGCAGGGAAGAAACCTGGAGTTTCAGCTTTACCGTGAATGTCATCTCGGCGGAGCCCATGGAAACCCCAAAGCTTCTCTTCCTGGACTCGCTGCATCAGGTAGTCGGAACCCTGTCAGAGGAACAGCTGGATGCCATTTTCCAAAAAGATTCCTCCCCGCTGCAGCTTCCCCCCGGCACCGCCTATCTCATCCTGGAGCAGACCGGAAGAACCACGGACCGGGTATCCCGCAGCTTTTTTGACGCAGGCTCGGAATACCTGGAATATCTGGATGCCGAAGAGGACGGCCTTCTGTACCCGCGGCAGCTCTCCCTGGCCTGGCCGGAAGATGACGCCTCCTGATTCCGCCTGAATATGGCGATAATCCTTTCCGGAATTATAATTCTGCCCGGGCTGCGCCCTACTCTATATAAGTAGGCGCGTTCTTCGGGCTCCTTCCCTTGATCACATTGTGGTAATACGCATAAGTCATGGGATCGTCCTTTTTCAGGATGTCCGCATCCAGCACCTTCCCCAGGAATACCGTATGGGTGGAAGTCTCCATCTTGTCCACCACCTCGCACACAATGTAGGCGCAGGCATCGGAAACCACCGGAAGATACCCCTTCACCGTGTGCTCCACCTCGTCAAACTTGTTGCAGTCCTTTCCGCTCTTAAAACCAAAGGTGCCGATGATGCCCGGACCGGAATGCTCCCCCAGAATGGAAATGGCGAATTTCCCTGTGTCCTGGATGCACTGGTTGGTGTAGTTGTCGTGGTTGATACTTACCGCAATGGTGGCCGGACTGGAAGTGATCTGCATGGCGCTGTTGGCCGTGCAGCCGGTTGCCCTGCCTTTGTCCCAGGTACTGATTACATACACCCCGTATGATAACTGATGAAACGCACTTTTATTCATGATAAACTGTCTCCTTTCTCCTTTACGCATCTCCTGTTCGATGGTTTCTGTCCGGGCCTTTCGTCTGCGCTCCCCGTCTGGCAATTGCCGGGTTCCGCGCTCCCTGTGTGACATTTTTTCTAGGTTCTGCTTTCCTTTTCCGCAAAACGCCAGGCTTCTTCCTCACTCCGGTTGCTTTGCCAAGCCCTGGTTCCTATTATAACAGATTTCTGCGTTCTATACCACAGTCCAGGATAATTTTAATACTGAATACAGTCAGCTTATCTGAAGATTTATCTGTGAGAACCATGCCTTGACTCTCTTCTTTCGAGAATATTTATACCAACTTGCAAACATCTCCCCTTTTACACTTTCCTGCAATGCCCTTTCTGCTTTTTGATTTGCCGATAAAACAGACAAAGTGCAACTCTTTCAGTTCTACTCCGCATAATGCTGCGCCTGGGCGTTCCAAAGTTCAAAATACTTTCCCTCCTCCCGGCAGACCAGCTCCTCATGGCTTCCCCGCTGCACCAGCTCTCCCTTGTTGAAGACAGCAATATCGTCGCAGAACCTGCAGGAGGAGAGGCGGTGGCTGATATAGATGGCGGCCTTGTTCCCCACGATGTCATTGAACCTGGAATAAATCTCATACTCCGCTGCCGGATCCAGGGCGGCGGTGGGCTCATCCAGGACTACGATGGGAGCATCCTTGTACAGGGCCCTGGCCAGGGCAATCTTCTGGGCCTCGCCGCCGGAGATTTCCACTCCATTTTCCTCGAAATCCTTGTACAGGCAGGTGTCCGTACCCAGGGGCATTCCGGACAGGCGCTCCCCGAAGCCGGCCCGCTGAAGACATCCCGTCACCCGGTTCCCGTCCGGCTCCATCCCTGCGGCCACATTCTGGGCCAGGGAGAATGAAAACAGCTGGTAATCCTGGAACACTACGGAAAATATCTTCCTGTATTCCTCTATGTCGTACTCCCGGATGTCCGTCCCGTTCAGCAGGATGCTTCCCTCGTCCGGCTCGTAAAGGCGGCATAAAAGCTTGATAAAAGTGGTCTTGCCGCTGCCGTTTTGTCCCACTACCGCAAGCCGCTCCCCTGCGCGGAAGGTCAGGGAAATATGTTTAAGGGCCCAGGTTTCCGTACCCGGGTAGCGGAAGGATACGTTGCGGAATTCCACTTCGTATTTCGTTCTCCCGTCTGTGGGTCTGAGCTGTATTCCGCTTTC
>CAJTSY010000057.1:0-2928 GCA_910578995.1 uncultured Acetatifactor sp. | reverse complement strand
TTCTGTTGCTGTTCCGGACTGCTTTCCGCCTTCCACAACCTTCCCGGATCCCTGCCGTCCGCTTACCGGCATATCCATGAATTCAAAATAAGCCCTCATGGCATCACAGTTCGTCCGCAGTCTCGTCAGGGCCATGGTCAGGCCGGAAAATCCCTCCGTAAACCTGCTGATGCTGCCGATATACAGCACCACGTCCCCGATGCCGATCATGCCCGCCAGGGCCCTCAGCCCCACAAACAGGTAAACAAAAGTACTCACCGTCACCGTACAGGCCGAAATGGCTCCGGAATACTTCGCCTCGTTCCTGATCTGACCGTCCACCATGCGCTCTCCCGCACTGTAATGCTCATCCATTTCCTCCCCCAGTACCGCTTTCTGGCCGTAGATCCGGATATCCTTGCCAGTGTGATAGGTCAGCACATGGTTTTCCAGATAGTACCCATATATACGGTTCGCAGCAATCGCCTCCCCCATCAGGGTATGGCTCCGCTTTGTCATCTTCCCGCCAAAAATCATCCCCGCAAATCCATTCAGTAAAATGGCCGCAAACAGCAGGAGCGCGGCCCAGGGAGATACCGCAAAAGCCAGGATTCCCCGGGCCTGCCCCTGGTATGAGGCCGTGAAAAGCCCGATCACCAGGGAAACGGAAAATCCTATGGTAAACAGGTTGGAAACCATCCATTGGAACTGCCACAGCAGATTTCCCAGACCCTCTCCCCCGGTGTTCTCATAATCCTGGATCTTCTGCCTCAGCTGATAGGTTTTGGGGGACTCCACATCCACATAGTCCAGCTCCATCATCTTCTCACTGACCGCCATCCGGCAGCAGGGCCAGAAACGGAACTCCATCCCGTTCAGCAGCCGTTTGAAAAGACTGGCCAGCAGATGCGCCAACAGGCCCGCAGTCACGGTGACCCCGGCATAGAAAAACAGCCTGGCGGGCTCCTCCCCCTCTGAGATCCCGTTAATGATCAGCCTGGACATGTACAGCGTGATAAAGGGGGACAATGCCGCAAAGACAGCCTGCAGCAGGATCAGTCCCAAATGCCCCGGGGAAATCCGGCGTATTTCTTTCAGTCCTCTTATGATTATGCAAATGTCTTCTTTTTGCTTTTTCATCTGCGATATTCCTTTCCCTCCCATATTAAGAATGAGATTTCCAATCCAAAATACCTGGCCGCTTTCTCATCGCCAGCCGCCCCATATCACGTCCGAAAGTGTCGGTTTAAAGAGCCGCAGCAACCTCCTGGTCCATACACCCCTCACCGTCTCCTTCATCCCTGTAATAACGGCTCTGTATCTCATACATGGCGGCATATTTCCCTCCAAGAGCCATCAGTTCCTCGTGGGTGCCCTCCTCCGTGATCCGCCCATCCTCCAGAAACAGGATACGGTCACAGAACCTGGTACTGGACAGCCGGTGGGAAATAAAGACGGATGTGGCCCGACTGGTCAGCTGATGATACTTCTGGTAAATTTCGTTCTCCGCCACGGGATCCAGGGCCGCGGTGGGTTCATCCAGTACCATGATGCATCCGCCCTTGTACAATGCCCTGGCCAATGCAAGCTTCTGCTTTTCCCCGCCGGAAAGCTCGATACCGTCCTCCCGAACGCTCTTCATCAGAATCGTCTTCTCCTTGTCCGGCAGGCTGTCTACCTTTTCATGGATTCCGGATAATTCCATAACACGTCTCAGCTTTTCCCTGTCGATCTCTTCCTCCCTGCACAGAGCAATGTTCTTTTCTATAGTGGCGGGCAGCAGGTAGATCTCCTGGAAAACCGCCGCCAACAGAGTGTAATAGGCGTCCCGGTCATAACTCCGGATATCCTTCCCCCCTACCAGAATCCGCCCGGAGTCCGCATGGTACAGACCGCACAGCAGCTTTACCAGAGTGGTCTTGCCTGCCCCGTTGGTGCCAACCAGGGCAATCTTTTCCCCCTTTTTCACCGTGAAATTCAGATGGCTCAGGGTATCCCGGTCACTGCCCGGATAGCCAAAAGACACGTCCTGAAAGGAGATTTCCGGCGCTGTCTCCGGAAGGCGTGCTCCTTTTTTGCCTATATTTTCCTGCATAAAACTTTCCTGCAAGGTCTCTCCCTCTGAAACATCCCCTTTCAAGAAATCTTCCCGAAGCATTCCCCCCAGGTTCCCACGCCCTGAGATATCCCCCACTGTCCCTTCCCTGTAAAAATAATCCGGAATCTCCAGGAATTCCCTCACATCGTTAAAGGCAAAAGCCGTGCGCTGCAGCTCGCCGTAATGGCCGATCAGGCCAAGCAGCCAGGAGGAATACTGGGAGATCAGTCCGAAATAAAACACAAAATCCGCCGCCGACATCCCCTTTTCCACAATACAATATAGAAGAAACCCATAGGCCGCGCCATCCCTGGCAAAATTCAGAAGCCCGCCGAAGGCATCCGCTCCCATACCCCGGATCTCCCCCTTTTTATGCCACTTCATGCGCTCCCCCATAAACTGTCCGAACAGGCTCTTCAGCCAACCGCCCATCCCGTAGAGCCGGATATCCTTGGCCGCCGCAAACTCCCCTGCCCGGTTCCAGATATAATCGATCTTCCGGTCCAAAGGCGTCCAGTCATCTTTGTGCCGGTGGTTCCACACATTATTTGCCTTATTTACGAAGTAAGCTGCAGCCGTCATCAACGCCAGCAACAGCACCAGCCAGGGGCTTAAGGCGGCGATGAGGGCGGAATAGGCCACAAGCCCCACAAGATCGGAAGCCATGCCTACCAGCTGCGACAACAGCTGCTGGGTGCCGCTGCCCGAGGAATACAGCACATTCAGCGCTTTCTGCATCTTCGTCTGTCCCTGGGGATTCTCCAGATTCTCATAGTCCATATCCATGGCCTTCTCGCTGCAGAGGGTGAGATACTGCATCCGGTTCAGCATGGCCCCCCAGTTAATCTTGG
>CAJTSY010000056.1:7807-24164 GCA_910578995.1 uncultured Acetatifactor sp. | reverse complement strand
TATCAGATAAGGAGAGCAGGAATGAGTACAGACAGATATGTAAGCCCTTTGTCCGAGCGTTATGCCAGCAAGGAGATGCAGTATATTTTTTCACCGGATATGAAGTTCCGTACCTGGCGGAGGCTGTGGATCGCCCTGGCCGAGACGGAGAAAGAGCTGGGGCTTGCCAGGGACGGGAAGCCGGTTATCACGCAGGAGCAGATCGATGAGCTGAAGAGCCATGCCGAGGACATTAACTACGAGGTGGCAAAGGCCAGGGAAAAGGAAGTCCGCCATGACGTGATGAGCCATGTGTATGCCTATGGGCAGCAGTGTCCGGGGGCGGCAGGCATCATCCATCTGGGAGCCACATCCTGTTATGTGGGGGACAACACGGACATCATTGTGATGCGGGAGGGTCTGAGACTCCTGAAGAAGAAGCTGGTGAACGTCATAGCCGAGCTGGCGGATTTCGCGGAGAAATACAGGGCCCAGCCCACTCTTGCCTTCACTCATTTCCAACCGGCCCAGCCTACCACCGTGGGAAAGCGGGCGGCCCTGTGGCTGCAGGAATTTTACCTGGACCTGGAGGATCTGGACTATGTGCTGGGGAACCTGAAGTTGCTGGGGTCGAAAGGAACCACAGGAACCCAGGCCTCCTTCCTGGAACTTTTTGACGGGGACCAGGAGACCATTGACAGGATAGATCCCATGATTGCGGAGAAGATGGGATTCAGGGAATGCTTTCCCGTATCCGGGCAGACGTATTCCCGGAAAGTGGACACCAGGGTGGCCAATGTGCTTGCGGGTATCGCGGCTTCGGCCCACAAGATGAGCAATGACATCCGCCTGCTCCAGCACCTGAAGGAGGTGGAGGAACCCTTTGAGAAGAGCCAGATCGGTTCCTCGGCCATGGCCTACAAGCGCAATCCCATGAGGAGCGAGAGGATAGCATCCCTTTCCCGATACGTGATGATCGACGCCCTGAACCCGGCCATCACCTCCGCCACACAGTGGTTTGAGAGAACCCTGGACGACTCGGCCAACAAGAGACTGTCCATTCCGGAGGGCTTCCTGGCCGTGGACGGCATCCTGGACCTGTGTCTGAACGTGGTGGACGGCTTGGTAGTGTATCCGAAGGTCATCGAAAAACATCTGATGAGCGAGCTTCCTTTCATGGCCACGGAGAATATCATGATGGATGCCGTGAAGATGGGCGGGAACCGGCAGGAGCTCCACGAGCGTATCCGGGAACTCTCCATGGAAGCCGGGCGCGGCGTGAAGGTGGAGGGGAAGGAGAACAACCTGTTGGAGCTCATCGCGGCTGACCCTGCCTTCCACATGGACCTGGAGGAACTGCAGAAGTCTATGGATCCCTCAAAGTACGTGGGCCGCTCCAAAGAGCAGGTGGAAGCCTTCCTGCGTGATGTAATCCGCCCCGTACTGGAGCAGAACAAAGAACTGCTGGGTGTCAAGGCTGAAATCAACGTATAAAAACTGTGTAAAAAACAAACTAAATAAAACAGCATACGCCCGCCAAGTGCCCATAGGATTTACGGACGCAATCTCTACGCGGCCGGAAATTCTATGCCCGTGCTTTGGTACTTGGCGGGCGTATGCGGAACTGGAATAGGAGGCACAAATGGGAGGATTTTTTGGCGTAGCATCTAAGGAAGACTGTGTATTTGACTTGTATTTTGGAACAGATTATCATTCCCATCTGGGAACCAGGCGCGCGGGCATGGTGGTCTACGGCAGGAAAAAGGGATTTGACCGGGCCATTCACAATATAGAGAACGCCCCCTTCAGGACGAAATTTGACAAGGATGTGAACAAGATGGAGGGGAACATTGGCATCGGCTGCATTTCCGATTTTGAACCCCAGCCCCTGATGGTCCGCTCCCACCACGGCACCTACGCCATTACCACCGTGGGCAGGATCAACAATACGGAAGAGCTGACCAGGGAACTGTTCCTGGGCGGCCACGGCCATTTCCTGGAGATGAGCGGCGGCGACATCAATGCCACGGAGTTGGTGGCCTCCCTCCTGGACCAGAAGGACAACCTGGTGGAGGGGATCCGTTATGCCCAGGAAGTCATCGACGGCTCCATGTCCATTCTGGTGATGACGGAGAAAGGGATCTATGCCGCCAGGGACCGTTACGGCAGGACGCCCATATCCATCGGAAAAAAGGACGGTTCCTACTGTGTCTCCTTTGAAAGTTTTGCCTACCTGAACCTGGGATTTGTATTTCACAGGGAACTGGGACCCGGGGAGATAGCCGTGGTGACGCCGGAGGCTGTACATACTCTGGTGCATCCGGGAAAAGACATGAAAATCTGTACCTTTTTGTGGGTATACTATGGTTATCCTACATCCTCCTATGAGGGGGTCAGCGTGGAAACCATGCGTTACAACTGCGGCGCCCTGCTGGCCGGGCGTGACCATGTGAAGCCGGACACCGTGGCAGGGGTGCCGGATTCCGGCATCGCCCATGCCATCGGCTACGCCAACAGGTCAGGAGTGCCCTTTTCCAGGCCTTTCATCAAATATACGCCCACCTGGCCCCGCTCCTTTATGCCTGTGATCCAGACCCAGCGGAATCTGATAGCAAAGATGAAGCTGATACCGGTTCAGGATCTGATCCGGGATAAGAGCCTGCTGCTGATCGACGATTCCATCGTCAGGGGCACCCAGCTGCGGGAGACCACGGAATTCCTCTACCAGAGCGGCGCTAAGGAAGTGCATATCCGCCCGGCCTGCCCGCCTTTGCTCTTTGGCTGCAAATACCTGAATTTCTCCAGATCCACCTCGGAGATGGACTTAATCGCCAGAAGGGTTCTGAAGGAGATGGAGCAGGAGGGCAGGGAGATCGACTTAAAATACTATGTGGATCCCGATACGCCGGAGTATGGGGAGATGGTGGAGAGGATCGGAAAGAAGCTGAATTTCACTACTCTGCGCTACCACAGGTTGGATGATATGATCAAGTCGGTGGGGATTGACAAGTGTAAACTATGCACTTATTGTTGGGACGGCAGGGAGTGAGGAGTGGGAATTTTTTACAGAATGTTTCAGGCCGTGTAATCCGGTCAGTCCGGGCCAGGCGCAGGTACGGCAGATGAATAGGGGTGTTGGATCGTGTTGAGGTTATGTTATGTGGTAATTGTATCGCTGCCCTTTGTGGCATACTATATTTCCAAGGCGCACTATATTGAACGGCATGGGGAGAAATTCTCGGAGGAGAGGCGCTACCGCATGGCACGCAGGTGTATTTCCATCATGCAGCGCAACGGCCGGATTAAAACGGAGGGCCGGGGGCAGGAGCTTCTGCCTGCGGAGGGCGGCTATGTGATGTATTCCAACCATCAGGGGAAGTACGACACCGTGGGGATCATGAGCGTCCATTCCAGGCCCTGCACCATTGTCATAGACGCATACCGCTCCAGGCTGCCCATCACGGATTCCTTTATCGACCTGGTACAGGGGAGCCGGCTGGACAAGCGCGACATGAAGAAGCAGATGAAGACCATCATGGAGATTGCGGAGGAGGTCAGGGGTGGAAGGCGCTACATCATCTTTCCGGAAGGCGGCTATGATAATAACAGGAATGAACTGCAGGATTTCATGCCGGGCGCTTTCAAGTGCGCGGTGTGGGCGAAGGCCCCCATCGTGCCTGTGGCCATCATCGACTCCTACAAGCCTTTCGGCATAAATTCCCTGCGGAAGGTGAAGACTTATGTACATTTCCTGCCTCCCATTCCCTTTGAGGAGTACAGGGGGATGCGGACCGGGGAAATCGCGGAACTGGTCAAGTCCCGGATCGCGGCTGACATTGACGCGCATCTGAAAAGCAGGACAATGCAGCGCAGGGCAGGGTGAGGAAGATTTTTACAGCGGGTGAGGATAAAGTAAATTGAATGCAATAGATTTGTTTGCAGGATGTGGAGGCCTGTCTAAGGGATTTATGGATGCCGGTTTTGATATTATTGTTGGAGTGGATAATGATCAGCCAGCACTTAATACATTTGCCAGAAATCATGGCAATGCTATCGCCTTGAATGCTGATTTATCAAAAGAGGAAACCTTTGATGAAATCAGGAGAGTGGCTGGAGAACGCAGTATTGATGTAATCATTGCAGGTCCACCATGTCAGGGATTTTCGCTTACAGGTCCGAGAAACTTTGATGATGAAAGAAATAAGTTGTATCTGGCTGTTATTGAAATAGTGAAGCAATATAAACCAAAGGGATTTATCATAGAGAATGTTCCAGGAATGGCAACACTTTATGGTGGTCAGATTAAACAGGAGATACTTCAGAGGTTTAAAAAACTAGGATACAATATAGAGTGCCGTATCCTCTGCGCTGCGGACCATGGTGTTCCACAGATACGAAAACGACTGGTATTTATGGGAGTCAGGGAAGATATAGGCGTGCCGCATTTTCCGGAGCCAATACTGGACGAGGAACATTATATAACATGTCGGGAGGCAATCAGTGATCTTCCGCAGCGGATTAATGAGTTAGGCGAAGAAATAAGTGAATATATTTCAGAACCGGTTACGGAATATCAGCGTTTGATGCGAGGAACCTCTACAGTTCTTTATAATCATGTTGCCACTAATCACAAACAATTTGTTAAGGATACAATAGCTCTTGTGCCAGAGGGCGGCAATTATAAGGATTTACCTCCCGGTTGGGGGGAAAGCCGTAAATTTCATATGGCATGGACACGACTGGATGGAAATGCACCTTCAAGAACGGTGGATACAGGACATAGAAATATATTTCATTATACACTAAACCGCATTCCAACAGTAAGGGAAAATGCCAGAATACAGTCTTTTCCGGATAGCTTTATTTTTACTGGCACAAGAACGCAACAAAGCCGACAGGTAGGAAATGCAGTGCCACCGCTATTGGGTTATGCGCTTGGAAAAGAGCTTCGAAAGATTATTGAGGTGAAAGTGGATGAGGAATAGAATTAGATCCATTGATCTGTTTGCCGGCTGTGGCGGTCTCATGGAAGGGTTTGAACAATCTGGACATTACCAGACTGTCGCAGCGGTTGAGTGGGAAAAAGCACCATGCAACAATCTGCGGGAAAGACTCAGAACAAAGTGGCATTATGAAGATGCAGATATGCGGGTGCTTCGTTTCGATATTCAGAGAACAGAGGAGCTGTTTAATGGTTGGGATGATCCGGAATATGGAAAATCTGATGGGCTTGATTCTCTGGTAAATCAGACGGGAGGAATAGATATTATTGTTGGAGGTCCTCCTTGTCAGGCGTATTCTATTGCGGGCAGGGTTCGTGATGAACACGGGATGAAGAATGACTATCGGAATTATTTGTTTGAAAGTTATCTGAAAGTTGTAAAAAAATATAGTCCTAAGATATTTGTTTTTGAAAATGTGCCAGGAATACTGAGCGCACAACCAGGCGAAAGGCCAATCATTGAAATTATCCAGGAGCAGTTTTCAGAAAATGGATATTATCTGCTTCTGGATCTGAAAAATGCAATCATTGATTTTACAGAATATGGTGTTCCGCAAAACCGATCGAGAATTATTATATTGGGCTTGAATAAAGATTTTTTTGGAGAAGAATCTGAGGAAATTCTTCGGAAGTTTTATAGTGATATCCTTCCTGCCTATAAGGCAAAACAGAAAGAAACTGTCAGGGAAGCTATAGGGGATTTACCGAAACTTTATCCTCTGGAAAATGATGAAAAATTTGAGGGGAGACGTATATCACACTCGCTTCCGGATCCGTTTGTACCAAACCATGTGGCAAGGTGGCAGAGTAAGCGTGACATAGAAGTGTTCAGAACATTAACAACAGATATTGAATCCGGGAGAAATGAATATCTGACAACAGAATCTTTAAAAAAATTGTATACAAAAGTGACGGGCAGAAAGTCAAATGTTCATAAGTATCATGTTATAAAATGGGATGAGCCGAGTAATCTGATTCCCGCACATCTTTATAAAGATGGTCTGCGTCATATCCATCCGGACACTGCCCAGCTCAGAACAATTACAGTTCGTGAAGCGGCAAGGCTTCAGACATTTGATGACGATTATATTTTTTATGGCAGTGCAGGTGATGCTTATAAAATGATAGGAAATGCAGTGCCGCCACGTTTTTCAAAATGTCTTGCAGATGCGGTTTATGAAGTACTCACAAAGTACGCCGGTGACAGGCAGAAAAAGAGGTGAGGTGAATGGCATATACTAAAAATGATGCCAAAAGGACATTATATGGTTATATGGGGCTCGATTCCGAAAATATAGTTTACGTGGAAGACACTGATCAACGAGGATTTATTCTTGATCATTCCGGAGAAAAATGTGTTATTTTTATTTATCCTGTAAGTCATAAGGCAGATGACACCAAAAATTTCTTTGATACCCGTGATAGTGGAGCTTTTGAAAGAAGTACCGCCTGGAATTATGCTATTCAGAATAATATGAAGTATTTCTGTTTTGCAGTTCATGAACAGGTGCCACGGTATAACAATTACATTTTCAGCCTTGAATGTAACGAGAAAGTTATTGCTGAAGTCGCTGGAACAGTAAATGGCATACGTGCAGGAAGCGGCACACAGATAGTTATACCGAATAATTATGCGCCCGACAAACCATTTGAGCGAATACAAACAAAAAATGGATTCTATATTTCAGCAATACATAAGGATTCGATCTATGATTATATAGAGAAGTATGATAATCGTCCGTATCTGGTAGATAAGACAATGATAGATTTAAGCGATTCATCGAATGAGACGTGCAAACTTAAATATAGTACGGGTATTTGCAAGGGGGTGCCCAGAAACAGGATTGTTTTTGGAGCACCAGGAACCGGAAAAAGTTTTACAATCAATCAGCAGCGCATTGAGCTTATTGGAGCAGAGAATGAGTCGGATTATGAGAGAGTAACTTTTCATCCAGATTGTTCATATGCCAATTTTGTGGGAACTTATAAACCGGTTATGGTAGAGGGACGGGATAATGCTCTGACTGATTCCGGTACGAGATATGTGTTATCTGTTTTGAATGACAAGGGTAGAACGGCACAGGAAAAGTACGATCTTTTGTATGATAGATTCCTGGATGAAGGTCTGACCCGCCTTCCGGTTCTTCTGGGATTATATACAGATGAGCCATTTAAAACAAAAAAACAGGATGGCAGTGATGCTGTCGGAGATAACATTGTAGAAAGAAATCACGGTCGTGCGATCAGAAAGTATGTTGATCTGATCACCGAAAAATGCAAGGCAAGTGATATTGCATATGAGTATGTTCCGGGTTCGTTTATGAGGGTATATGTCAATGCACTGAAAAGCGCCCAAACGGAGAATCCGAAGCCATTTCTTTTGATTATTGAGGAAATCAACAGAGCCAACATGGCAGCAGTCTTTGGCGATGTTTTCCAACTGTTAGACCGTGGCGATGATGGTGTCAGTGAGTATCCTATTCAGGCTTCTGAAGATATAAAAAAATTCCTTGCCAAGGAACTGGGAGGAAAGCCACAGGATTATTCAAAAATCCGAATTCCGGATAATATGTTCATCTGGGCTACGATGAACAGTGCAGACCAGGGCGTATTTCCTATGGACACTGCTTTCAAAAGACGATGGGATTTTACTTATCTTGGAATTGATGAGAACGATGAGGAGTTACATGGGAAATACGTCACAGTGGGCAAAAAAGAACAGCAACGATTCGAGTGGAATGAACTGCGCAAGGCTATTAATGGGTTTCTTGCTAAGGAAAAAATAAATGAGGACAAGCAGCTCGGCCCGTACTTTATTTCCAGGAGCATAGTTGTGCCAGATGACGGAGATACTGAGATAGATAGCGAGAGATTCAGCAATGTATTTAAAAATAAGGTTCTCATGTATCTGTTTGATGATGCGGCAAAACAAAAGCGTGGAAAAATATTTGAAGGCAGTGCAAAGGGGCAAAACCGCTATTCAAAAATATGCGAAGCTTTTGATGAACAGGGCATTGGAATATTTCATTCAGATATTCAGAGCAGAGTAAAAATCAAGGCTCTTGTGTCAAACGGTCAGCGGTTGGATGAAAATGGTATGCCGAAAACGGAGGGTGCCGAGTGAGGAGGACTCTCGTATTATGATCTCAGTTTATTTAAGAGAACAGAAAAGATATACACAGAAGGATCTGTGTAACAGATTTAAATGCGCTGAGGAAAATGTGGTTTTTATCATGCGTAAGCTGAAGGAATATGGAATTCTGAAAGCGGTCCGGGCTTCAGAATCTCAGAGAGATATGTCAGAGCTTACTGATGAAGATATTGTAGTTGCCAATGTTGAAGGCGGCGAAAATGAGTATCTGTATGTTTTTACGTTCGTAGGAGTGGTCGTTATTGCAGGGTGTGTGCTGAAATGTTATCCCAAATATCTTCTCCATAAGAACGAGCCGAAAGATGAATTGCGACAGGTAATGCGTGTTCTTGAGAAATATAATTCCAGGGAACAGATTATTCGTATGTTCAATGACAGCAGTGAAAGCAGCTCATTTAATCTGCTTGCAGTGCTGTTGTTTCTGATTCAGGATTACTACGAAAATGGGGTCTATGGTAGTACGGAGGATATTATAGAAAGTAACGGTTCAGGCGAGATCCTTTGGGATAAGACGATAAATGAGACATTCTCGTTGCTCTCTCATAACAGACCATATTATGTAGACCTTCAGACAAAAAAGCGAGTAACAAATGATTTTGATTACTTTAAACGATTGCACGAATGTATCCTTACCAGAGCATCACAGGAAATGAAGGATGCCGATCTTCTTGATCTTTTTGAGATAACAGAGATAGACCTGACAGATGAGGAAATAGATGAATTTGGCGAAGCAGATTATATTCTATACCGCATTGAAAATGAACTTGCGTCCCAGTTTAATACGAGAAAGCAGCTTGTCTTAAAAACTATCTATGCATACATTTCCCACAGTGGCAATCTGTATGACACAGATTGCCTTTCCATGTTTGGCAGCAACAGTTTTAATCTTGTATGGGAAGATGTATGTGCTGATATAATGAACAATCAGTTGGAGAAGCCGATCGGAATACTCAGGCTGCCTGAACCACTAAAACTGGAATACGAAACGGATATTCGACTGAAGGATCTGATTGAAAAACCGTTATGGACAATTACAGGCGAAAAAGCTAACGATACTCTTATTCCGGATCTTATAAGCATAAAAGATGATCAGTTTATCATTTTTGATGCGAAATACTATAACGCACAACTTGAACCGGGAAGGACGCCAAAGTGCCAGCCGGGCATTGAAGCTATAACGAAGCAGTATCTATATCAACTGGCTTATCAGGATTTTATAAAGAAACACGGATTTTCAGTGGTGAGAAATTGCTTTCTCATGCCTACAGAGAAACATGAGATAATAGATAAAGGTGAAGTGTCTATGAAAATGTTTTCCCATTTGGCATTGCAGAATATAAAAGTCAGATTTATTCCGGCAAGTATGGCATATGATCATTATCTATCAGGTAAAAAAATGGATTTTGAAATCCTGAAATTTTAAGCTTCCTCATAGCCTCCCGCAGGCATACTCCACTCCCCGGTCGCTGTGTATGACCAGTGGCCGGGGAGCGCGTCGCTCCTTTTTTTGTTTTTCCGCGGCCTCCAATATTCACTTCGTCTCCAGTGCTTCTCACAGTGTCCTGGAAATGATCTTTCTCAAATTATTCCCAGGCATTCTCAGAGCCCAGTACCGGTCAGCAGTTCATAAGCCTGCAGGTATTTCTTGATGGTCTTGTCCACCACGTCTTCCGGCAGCACCCAGTCATTGCCGGGATTTGCCTTCAGCCAGTCCCTGGCGAACTGCTTGTCGAAGGAAGGCTGTCCGTGGCCGGGCTCATACTGGTCCGCAGGCCAGAAACGGGAGCTGTCCGGGGTCAGCATCTCATCTGCCAGTACGATACTGCCCTCCTCGTCCAGGCCGAATTCGAACTTGGTGTCCGCGATGATGATGCCTTTTTCCAAGGCATAGGCGGCGCATTTTTTATACAGGGCGAGGGTATAGTCACGCAGTTTCTCCGCATATTCCTGTCCTTTTCCGGGGAAACGCTCCTCCAGATAATCTACGCTTTGTTCAAAGGAAATATTCTCGTCGTGGTCGCCGATCTCCGCCTTGGTGGAAGGGGTGTAGATGGGCTCCGGCAGTTTGTCGGATTCCTTTAACCCTTCGGGAAGCTTTATGCCGCAGACGGTGCCGTCCTTCTGGTAGCTGGCCCAGCCGCTGCCTGTGATATAACCCCGGACGATGCACTCCACGGGAAGGATGCGCAGTTTCTTGCACAGCATGCTCTTGCCCGCAAATTCTTCCCGGCGGAAAAATTCCGGCATATCGTCCACATCCACGGAAATCATATGGTTGGGCAGGATGTCCTTCGTCATATCGAACCAGAACCGGGACATCTGGGTCAGGACAGTGCCCTTTTTGCTGACCTGGTTGCCCAGGATCACGTCGAAACAGCTGATCCGGTCAGTGGCCACCATGACCAGACTGTGGCCGATATCGTAAATCTCACGTACCTTGCCCTCTTTGACAGGCTTATATTCCCGCGCACATTCCTCTGCCGCTTCCTGCTCTCTGTTGCAGGATTTGCCGCCTGCTGCGCCCTCTGTCAGGTGCTTGTTTTCGGTTTCGGGTATCAATTCCTGATTGTTCATGTTCAATCTCCTCATATGGTTAATTATGGTTGTGCTGCATATTTCCATTATAGCGGATAAGCTGTAATAAGCAAGTAAAATTTATGTGAACTGGGGGAGGAGAAAAGGTTGAATTTTCCATCCCAAATGTGTATACTGGAAAATGAATTTGACTCACCAGGAGGCTTTGGGCCATTCCGGCGGCGACAGGACGAAACAGACTGCGAAGGAGGATACAGAAACCATGAACGTCAACAGCATATGTGTACAGGGGGGCTACACCCCGGGAAACGGGGAACCCCGCCAGATTCCCATCATTCAGAGCACTACATTCAAATATGATACCAGCGAGGATATGGGGAAGCTCTTTGATCTGGAGGCCAGCGGCTACTTTTACACCAGGCTCCAGAATCCCACCAACGACTATGTGGCAGCTAAGATTACACAGCTGGAGGGCGGCACGGCGGGAATGCTGACCAGCAGCGGACAGGCCGCTAATTTCTATGCATTATTCAACATCTGCAGCTGCGGGGACCACATTGTGGCTTCCAGTACCATCTACGGAGGAACCTTCAACCTGATTTCCGTCACTATGAAGAAGATGGGCATCGATGTCACATTTGTGAGCCCCGACGCTTCCGAGGAAGAGCTGAATGCGGCTTTCCGGGAGAACACGAAGGCCATGTTCGGGGAGACTATAGCCAATCCGGCCCTGACGGTTCTGGACATCGAGAAGTTCGCGAAATGCGCCCATGCCCATGGGGTGCCCCTGATTGTGGACAATACCTTTGCCACGCCTGTCAACTGCAGGCCCTTTGAGTGGGGGGCGGACATCGTGACCCATTCCACCACCAAGTACATGGACGGACATGGGGCTGCGGTGGGCGGCGCCATTGTGGACAGCGGAAAATTCGACTGGATGGCCCACGCGGACAAATACCCCGGGCTCTGCACGCCGGACGACAGCTACCATGGAATCACCTATGCAGAGAAGTTCGGAAAAGAAGGGGCTTTTATTACTAAGTGTACCGCCCAGCTGATGCGGGATTTCGGCTCCATCCAGAGCCCGCAGAACGCGTTCCTGCTGAACCTGGGACTGGAGAGCCTTCATGTGCGTATGAAACGGCACTGCGAGAATGGACAGGCCGTGGCGGAGTTCCTGGCCGGGCATCCCGGGGTGGCCTATGTGAATTACTGCGGTCTGCCCGGCGATAAGTATTATCCCCTGGCGCAGAAATATCTGCCAAACGGCAGCTGCGGCGTGGTTTCCTTCGGCCTGAAGGGAGGAAGGGAAGCGGCCAGCAGCTTTATGAAGAACCTGAAGATTGCGGCCATTGAGACCCATGTGGCGGATGCCAGGACCTGCTGTCTGAACCCGGCTTCCAGTACCCACCGTCAGATGACGGACGAACAGCTGAAGGAGGCGGGCGTACCTGCGGAACTGATCCGGATCAGCTGCGGAATTGAAGACAAAGATGACTTGATTGCGGACATTGCCCAGGCGCTGGAGGGCTGACCCAATACGGAGTTGGAGGGTACAGCCATGACAAGCGAAAAAACGGACTGTAGTGTACGGCAATGAGAGACAGACAGCCTGCGGCAGTCCGCACAGACAGCCTGCGGCAGTCCGCACAGGAGGTGGATATTTTGGATATTTTGGGCAGATGGGGTAAAAATGAGATTATGGACTGTAAGGAGTTCGAGCGGCTCATCCCCGGATTTATAGCAAAAAAACTGGATTATCCCACCCTGAAGCGCTTTTTCGGGCATGTGCAGCAGTGTAAGGACTGCCGGGAGGAACTGGAGATCCAGTTTCTGGTGCGGGAAGGAATGCAGCGCCTGGAGGAGGGAAACGCCTTCGACCTTCAGTCCGAGCTGGGACAGAGGATGGAAGAATCGGAAAAAAGCATCCGGTACCACAGCGCATTCCTGTATCTGGGGATTGTCATGGAGATTGTGGCCGTGGGGATGCTGGGCGGGATTGTCATATGGATACTGCTGTGATACCAGGCGGTACCGGCGGAGCAAACACTGCGAACTGCCAATCCCCTGCCAGACAAATGTGCCGGATGCTGATGTGCAACAGTGAAATCCATGCAGAAAAAAGGCGGTAAATGAATATGACAAAGAATCAGAAATTAGTCCTGATAGACGGACACAGCATCCTGCACAGGGCCTTTTACGGCGTGCAGGAACTGACCAATGCCCAGGGGCTCCATACAAACGCGATATACGGATTTTTGAACATTATGTTCCGGTTTCTGGAAGAGGAGAAGCCGGATTTTCTTGCGGTGGCATTCGATGTGCATGCGCCTACCTTCCGCCACCAGATGTACGAGGCTTATAAGGGAACCCGGAAACCAATGCCGGAGGAACTGCGGGAGCAGGTGCCGGTGATGAAAGATGTGTTGCGGGCCATGAAAGTGGTGATCGTGGAGAAGGAGGGCCTGGAGGCGGACGACATTCTGGGAACCCTGGCGAAGAAGGCCCAGGCGGAAGGCATGGAGGTGACGCTGATCTCCGGGGACAGGGATCTGCTCCAGATTGCGGACCAGCATATCAAAATCCGGATTCCCAAGACGAAGATGGGGAGAACCGACGTGGAGGACTATTATCCGGAGGATGTGAAGGCGGCCTACCAGGTGACGCCCCTGCAGTTCATCGACCTGAAGGCGCTGATGGGCGACACTGCCGATAATATCCCCGGCGTGCCAAAGGTTGGGCAGAAGACTGCCACGGATCTGATGGTGCAGTACGGTTCCCTGGAGAATATTTATGCCCATGTGGAGGAAATCACCAAAAAGAGCATCAGGGAATCCCTGATCCAGAACCGGGAGCTTGCGGATTTGAGCAGGGTTCTGGCCACCATCCGCACGGACTGCGACGTAAGCCTGGACTATGGGGAGGCCAAAGCGGAGGGCTTCTATACCCAGGAAGCCTACGAACTGTTCAAACAGCTGGAATTTAAGCAGATCCTGCACCGTTTTGAAAAGGAGACGGTGAAACGGGACAGCGACCTGCGGGAGACTTTCCGAAAGATGGAGGAGCAGGGCGATTTTGTAAAATGGCTGAAGAAAAGGAAGGTTGGGGAGGCCGTGGGGCTGTACCTGGCCACGGATGGGGGAGAGCTCCTGGCGGCCGCTGCGAGCACCGGGGAGGAAACGGTCTTCCATGCCCTGCCTGTGGAGGAGAATGTACAGCTGTCCCTGTTTGAGGAGGTTTCGGAGCGGGGGAGCAGGGAGGAGGACATACGGCCGCTTCTGGAGGGGATCCTTGGGCTTTCGGGCCGGGTGGAACTGGCCGTTTTCGATATCAAGAGACAGTACCGGTACCTGGCACAGGAGACGACGGAGCGGTATTTCGACATCCTCATTGGGGCCTACCTGCTGAATCCCCTGAAAAATGACTACGACCTGGAATCCATCGCCCAGGAGCACCTGGGGCTCACCATTCCGGGATGGGGGGAGATTTTCGGCAAGAGGAAGCTCCGGGAGGCGGCTGCCGCCCTGCCGGAGCAGTTTGCGGAGTATTGCTGCAATGGTGCCTGCGTGTCGGTGAGGGCGGCGGAGGTACTGGGAAAGAAACTGGCTGATACCGGCATGGACCGGCTGATGCGGGAGATGGAGATGCCCCTGTCCCTGGTGCTGTACGATATGGAACGGGAGGGCGTGGAAGTGCGCCGGGAGGAGCTGAAGGCCTACGGCGACGCCCTGGTGGCGCGGATAGAGGAACTGGAGGCATCCATCCATGCCCAGGCGGGGGTAAAGTTCAACATTAATTCTCCCAAGCAGCTGGGGGAGGTGCTCTTCGAGACCATGAAGCTTCCCGGGGGCAAGAAGACCAAGACAGGTTATTCCACGGCGGCGGATGTACTGGAAAAACTTTCAGAAGACGCACCCATAGTAAAGGATATCCTGGAATACAGGCAGCTGACCAAGCTGAAATCTACCTACGCGGACGGGCTTGCGGTGTATATCGGCGAGGACCGGAGGATCCACACCAGCTTCAACCAGACCATCACGGCCACCGGGCGCATCAGCTCCACGGAGCCGAACCTGCAGAACATCCCCATGCGCATGGAACTGGGCAGGCGTATCCGGAAGGTGTTCGTGCCCAGGGAGGGCTGTGTGTTCATGGACGCGGACTATTCCCAGATTGAGCTGCGGGTACTGGCCCATATGTCAGGGGACGAGCAGCTCATTGAGGCTTACCATATGGATCAGGATATCCACCGGATCACGGCGGCGAAGGTATTCCACACTCCCTTTGAGGAGGTCACGGACTTACAGCGCCGGAATGCCAAGGCGGTGAATTTCGGCATTGTGTACGGCATCAGCTCCTTCGGCTTAAGCCAGGATCTGAGCATCAGCAAAAAGGAAGCTGCCGACTATATCGAACAGTACTTTGCCACTTATCCCGGGGTGAAGGCATTTCTTGACAAACTGGTCAGCGATGCCAGGAGGGACGGCTATATTGCCACCATGTTCGGACGCAGGCGGCCTGTGCCGGAATTAAAATCCTCCAATTTCATGCAGCGTTCCTTCGGGGAGCGCGTAGCCATGAATTCCCCCATCCAGGGAACGGCGGCGGATATCATCAAGATCGCAATGATCCGGGTGTGGAAGGCCCTCCGGGAGGCAGGACTGAAGTCCCGGCTGATTTTGCAGGTGCACGATGAGCTTGTGATAGAGACATACCGGGAGGAGGAAGAGCAGGTGCGCCGTATCCTTACGGAAAACATGACGGCGGCCGCGGATCTGGCGGTGAAACTGGAAATAGACCTCCACACCGGGGAGAACTGGTATGAGGCGAAATAATGGATTCCGCAGGGCGGCAGGGCCTGCATTTTGGGGATGCCGCCCTGCGGGGCATGCAGGTGACGGAGTCATGTATCTGACTATGGTCTGTATCTGAGCGGGGCATTGGCTGGGACAGGTGGTTCAACGGGGCATGCGTGAGGGATTTATTTCAGACACGTGGGGACGGGATATCCGGCAGACGGAAAGCTTCGGGGAGGAGCAGGATGCGTTTTATAGGGATTACCGGGGGAATCGGCGCGGGAAAATCCGAGATCCTGGGTTATATAGAAAAGCATTACAAGTGTGAGATTTATCTGGCGGACCAGGTGGCTCACCTGGTGAAGCAGCCGGGGACGAAGGCATACAGGGAACTGGTGGAGCTGCTGGGGCAGGAGGTACTGGCCGGGGACGGCAGCATCGACAAGGCAGCCATGGCGGGCCGTATCTTCGCCAGGCCGGACCTCCTTGAACGGGTGAACGATATTATTCATCCTGCCGTAAAAGAATACCTGATGGAACGTCTGGAGGATGCCAGGGCGAAAGGGAGGACGGAGCTTTTTTTCGTGGAAGCGGCCCTGCTCATTGAGGGGGGATACCTTGCGCTTGTGGACGAGATGTGGTATATTTATGCAGATGAGTCTGTCAGAAGGGAAAGGCTTGGGCGCACCCGGGGTTACAGTCAGGACAAAATTACGCAGATCATGTCCAGGCAGCTGACGGAAGATCATTTCCGGAAATACTGCGATTTTGTTATAGACAACAGCGGAAACCTGGAAGACAGCTTCGCCCAGGTGGACAGGAAACTGGCGGACTATGTCCGGAGGACATAGTTGTATGGACGGAGGACATAGTTGTATGGACGGAGGACATAGT
>CAJTSY010000056.1:0-7707 GCA_910578995.1 uncultured Acetatifactor sp. | reverse complement strand
GTATGGACGGAGGACATAGTAGTGTGGACGGGGGACATAGTAGTATGACCGCGGGAATATGACAGCAGGACATAACTATATGGCCGTAGGACATGGTTTCCTGCGCTCCATAAATACATAAAAAGGATGGAAAAGAAATAAAATGAGATTATGCAGTATAGCAAGCGGAAGCAGCGGAAACTGTATCTATGTGGGGTCCGAGGCCGCCCACTTGCTTGTGGACGTGGGAATCAGCGGCAAGAAAACGGAAAAGGGACTGAAGGAACTGGAGCTGACGGGCCGGGATATTGACGGAATATTGATAACCCATGAACATGCAGACCATATCCAGGGCCTGGGGGTCATAGCCAGAAAGTATGAGATTCCCATCTATGCAACGGCAGGCACGCTCCAGGCCATGAAGGAATGTGTGGCACTGGGCAGCGTGGACCAGGAGCTGTTCCATGAAGTAAAGGAAGACCAGAAATTCACCATCAAGGATCTGACCATCAATCCCATGCGGATTTCCCATGACGCCGCCCAGCCCGTGGCTTACCGGATTGCCTACGGCAGCAAACGGGTGGCGGTGTGCACGGATCTGGGCGTGTACAACGATTACACGGTGGAATGCCTGAAGGGGATGGACGCCCTGCTCCTGGAGGCCAACCATGACGTGAACATGCTCCAGGTGGGTCCCTATCCCTATTACCTGAAACAGCGGATCCTGGGGGACAGGGGCCATCTGTCCAACGAGAACACGGGCAGGCTGCTGTGCCGGATCCTTCATGACAGGATGAAGGCCATCCTGCTGGGGCATCTGAGCAAGGAGAACAACCTGCCGGAACTGGCCTATGAGTCGGTGCGGATGGAGATCAATATGGGAGACACCCCCTACAAGGCGGGGGATTTTGACATCAGGGTGGCCAGGCGCAGCGAGGTGACGCCGGCTGTGGTACTGTAGGCGGCTGCCATATGGCATATGGGGAAGGCACCCGGATGAAAATGGGACTGCCGGATGGGGGCGGAATTGCCTGGCAGAGCAGTGCATTAGGTGCTGCAAGCCAGTAAAACATGGGCGGCCTGATCAGGACAGGGAGCGTCAGGGGCGCAGGAATGGAGGAAGATATGAAACGGACGATCATTACGGTAGTGGGCAAGGATACCATAGGCATCATCGCAAAGGTCTGTACTTATCTGGCGGAGAACGGGATCAATATTCTGGACATTTCCCAGACCATTGTGCAGGGATATTTTAATATGATGATGATTGTGGACACCAGCACCACCGAGAAGCCTTTTGGCGACATGGTGGACGAGATGACGGCGCTGGGGGCGGAGACCGGCGTGCAGATCAAGTGCCAGAAGGAAGAGATATTCGACAAAATGCACCGGATCTGAGGCGGGCTGTAAAATATTGCGGCAGGGTTGGCACCGAAGGTACGGCATAGAGCAGGGATAACGGCAGAAAAGAACGTTCCGGAAGCGGAAGGCAGAAAGCAGCGGCACTGGAATGAAGAGCAGTGCGGGCGGAAGGAAATCAGGAGAATAACGCCTTAGAAGGCATGCAGGGGAGGTCAGGAATGATAAATATATATGAAGTGACAGAAACGAACAAGATGATCGCGGAGGAGAACCTGGACGTGCGCACCATCACTTTGGGCATCAGCCTTCTGGACTGCATTGATTCCGATCTGGAGAAGCTGCATGAGAAGATTTATGCGAAGATCTATGACTCGGCAAAGGATCTGGTGAAGACAGGGGAGGAAATCGCGAGGGAATTCGGCATACCGATTGTAAATAAGCGCATATCCGTCACTCCTATAGCTTTGGTGGGCGGCGCGGCCTGCAGGTCTGTGGAAGATTTCGCCTCTCTGGCGGGGACGCTGGACCGGGTGGCCACGGAAGTGGGGGTGAATTTCATCGGGGGCTATTCCGCTCTGGTGAGCAAAGGCATGACCCCTGCGGACGAGCTGTTGATCCGTTCCATCCCGTTGGCGCTGTCCTCCACGGAGCGGGTGTGTGCTTCCGTGAACCTGGGCTCCACCAAAACCGGGATCAACATGGATGCGGTAAAGCTGATGGGCGAGATTGTCAGATCCACTGCGGAATATACGAAAGAGAACGATTCCCTGGGCTGCGCCAAACTGGTGGTATTCTGTAACGCGCCGGACGATAATCCGTTTATGGCCGGGGCGTTCCACGGCGTAACGGAGGCGGACAAAATCATTAACGTAGGGGTCAGCGGCCCGGGCGTGGTGAAGACTGCCCTGGAGAAAGTGCGGGGCGAGAATTTCGAGGTGCTCTGCGAGACCATCAAGAAGACAGCCTTTAAGGTGACCAGAGTAGGACAGCTGGTGGCACAGGAGGCCTCCGCCATGCTGGGAGTGCCCTTCGGCATCGTGGATCTTTCCCTTGCGCCCACCCCGGCCATCGGGGACAGCGTGGCGGATATCCTTTGCGAGATGGGTCTGGAGCATGCGGGCGCGCCCGGTACCACGGCGGCGCTGGCCCTGCTGAACGACCAGGTGAAGAAGGGCGGCGTGATGGCATCTTCCTATGTAGGCGGATTGAGCGGCGCGTTCATCCCGGTGAGCGAGGACCAGGGCATGATCAACGCGGTGCAGGCGGGTGCGCTGACCCTGGAAAAACTGGAGGCCATGACCTGCGTGTGCTCCGTGGGCCTGGACATGATCGCCATTCCCGGAGACACGAAAGCCTCCACCATCTCCGGCATTATAGCGGACGAGATGGCTATCGGCATGGTGAACCAGAAGACGACAGCCGTGCGCATCATTCCCGTCATCGGCAAGGGTGTGGGGGAGACCGTGGAGTTCGGCGGGCTTCTGGGATATGCGCCCATCATGCCGGTGAACCGGTTTGCATGTGATGCCTTCATTAACCGGGGCGGGCGGATTCCGGCGCCGATTCACAGTTTTAAGAATTAGGGGTGCTGCTTCCGGGCGGGGAAAACGGCTGCATGGGAGAGGGGGAGCCTGCGGCTGTAAGCTGCGGACTCCCCCTGAGTTTAGGTATACTTTTTCCGATATTGTAGGTATGATATGGTATTTGGTTTTGTTACACTATTGTTGTTCAATCTTTTGGTTTTGCGGTGATAACGCCGGTGTAAGACGCAGTTGTTTGGCCTTTTGTATATATTGATGCGGTAAGCTTCCGTCTGACTGATACTGCGGTATTGTGTGAGGGCTTCTCCATGGACTTCGTAGTATACGCCTTCTTCGGTATATCCGCTTTTGATAAAAGGGAGTTGATCCGTTTCCGTATTATGGGTGTAATCGGAGCAGGGATTCCGCAAAGTGTGCAGGCTTGTACAGCTACTCCCGGATGTTATGCGACATTGGAAAAGGTTTCATGAATTATATTCTGGTAACAACAGGCGCTGATTCATGATGTCATAAGAGTTAGCGCCTTTACAAGCATGAGGTGATATATGAGAGGAAAGAGATTAAAAAGCAAAGAAAATATTCTGTTGGCATTGTGGATTCTGATGGTGGTATTCAGCTCCGGATGCGGTCAGGGAGAGCAGAATGTGGAAAATGCTATAGAGGAGAAGCAGGAATATGACCTGTCTGCAGATTCTTGGAAAGGATATCAGGAAGTGAAGGAAAGCAGCCAGGTTTGGAACGTATCCAGGTATTGGGAGGACTCTGCGCCGGAAAAAGAGGACATGGAGCTGACAGGAATAGAAAGTGCCGTGGAAAATGAGAACTATTACATATTGTATAAGTATCTGGGGGACGGAGAGGGAGAGTCGGAAAGGAAATATGAGCTGGTTTCCCTGAATCTGCTGACCCAGGAAACAAAGGAGTCAGAATTGACGTTTGGGCAGGAAGAAGGGGACGGAGGGGAAATTCTGGATTTTTTGAAAGGGATGGAATCTGGTAGGACGGATATACAGGGAATGGATGTTTTGGACGGAAAGCCAGGCTTGCTTGCAGTACAGTATGGGGATACGGAACTGGAGCATGTCTATGTTGTCTGGCTGACGGATAGCGGTGAGACAGACCGTGTGCTTGATTTGCTGCCGGAGATCAGGAAGACAGGGATTCTTCAGGAAGGGACTAGCCCCAGTGGAATCCGGTTTGACAGAAAGGGGTATATATATCTGAATGTGGATGGTGTGGCTGTTTTTGACAGGGAGGGTATCCTTGTGCAGAATATGGAGACTGCAGCTGCAGCTACTGTTGTAGAAAGTACCGGGCGTCTGCAGGATGGCAGGCCTGTTTTTGAATATATGGCAGAAAGCGGGAAAACAACCATATTTACGTTTTCCGGAGAGAAAGAGCAGATTTTGTATGAAGGGGAATGTGGGTATACCGGATCCCGGTATTTTAATAAATATGGCGAGATAATTTTTGTGGAGAACGGAAAAATCCTGCGGTGGAATGCGGCAGGGGGAAAATGTGAGTCCATATATTCGGACTTAGGTTTGATGCCCTGGAAATGCAGGGCAGTTGTGGAAAACGGTGATAAAATTTCATTTGTATTTGGGGATGGGGCGGAAATGTCCCTGATTCAGTTGGGGATTGGAGATATTGAGGAGACGCTGGTGACGTTTTATCAGATGTATGAGGATCCCGAGATAATGCTGCATGCTGCAGAGTATTCCAGAAAGCATCCTGGGATAAGGATCGAGGTTGTCTCCAGGGGACAGGATGAGGATGCCGATACTGCGTTGAACCAACTTATGGCGCAGATTACAAACGGAGAGGGTCCGGATCTGCTTCTGCTGAAGAACAGGCAGGTAAAGCCTTTACAGGAAAATGGCGCGTTGGCTGAGCTGTATGGACGATTGCCGGAGGAGCTGACGGAGAATATCTTTCCGGGCATCCTGCAGTATGGCATGGTTGGAGAAGGGCTGTATGGGATAGCGGTGTCTGCCGGAGTCAGCACCATGGCGGTTTCGGAAGAATTCTGGAAGGAGGATACCTGGACATTTCAGAATGTGATGGATGTAATGAAGGCCAGGGAAGAATCCGGCAGTCCTTTTTCGGGGGTTTGCAGCGGCCAGACATCGGATGATCTGCTGTACCAGCTTGTTTTGAAGGATGTGGCAGCGGGAACTTCGTCCTTAGTTGATATGGAGAAGAAGCTATGCTGTTTTAACGGGGAAGATTTTCGCCAGGTATTGGAATTCTGCCGGAAATATGGTGTAGAACCCGGAAATGGAAAATATGTTTCCCAGGAAGAAAGGATGGCAGACATTCACGGCGGGGAGGTACTGGCAATATTTTGCGGGGGAAATCTGGCAGCATTCAGCAGTACAATGTCTGAATTGGGAGAGGGGTATAAATGTGTCGGGTATCCCACGGACGAAGGATACGGTGGATATGTGAGCAACAGCGGCTGTGTGGCTGTGAATGTCAACACGCAGCAGGGAGAAATTGCTGATGACTTCCTGAAGTATCTTCTGAGTGAAGAGGTTCAGAGTAAAATCGGGATTGGGACGGTCAGAAGGGATGTTCTGGCGAGTCATGTGAAGGAGCACAGTAATTATAATGAAGGACCGGTATATATAGCCGGAGACGGTTCTTATGTACCTCTGGCAGGGAAGACCGACGGAAGTTCTTATCTGCCAGAATATCTGGAGGTGCTTGAAAAGGGGGCACCGGATCCGACGTGGCTTGAGGGAATGGGGATGATTGTCGCTGAGGAGTCCCTGGCTTACTTTAATGGGGATAAGACGGCAGAGGAAGCGGCAAAGGTGATTCAGAACAGGGTGCAGCTGTTCCTTGACACCCTGTAGGAAAGATACAGCCGCACTTTCGGAGGTAATGAGGGCGAAATTTCGGGAGGGTATTATGAAAAAATATTTACTTAGATTGATGTGTTTTGTGATACTGGCAGCTTTTCTGTGCGGCTGCGGAAAAGAATCTGGCAATTCGGAAGTCCAACCGACAGGGGATGGAAACGAAGCAGAGGCTGTAGGCAGCCAGGTAAAGGAAGGGAGCGGTGAGCATCCTCCTATGTGGGCGGACTGAGCGGCGCATTCATCCCGGTGAGCGAGGACCAGGGGATGATCAATGCCGTACAGGCGGGTGCGCTGACGCTGGAGAAGCTGGAGGCCATGACCTGCGTCTGTTCCGTGGGGTTGGACATGATCGCCGTCCCGGGGGATACGAAAGCCTCCACCATCTCCGGCATTATAGCGGACGAGATGGCTATCGGCATGGTGAACCAGAAGACTACCGCCGTGCGCATCATTCCCGTCATCGGCAAGGGAGTGGGCGAGACCGTGGAGTTCGGCAGGCTTCTGGGATACGCGCCCATCATGCCGGTGAACCGGTTTGGCTGCGATGCCTTTATCAACCGGGGAGGACGGATTCCGGCGCCAATCCACAGCTTTAAGAATTGACATGCGTTGGAAAGGAAAGAGGATTAAAGTAGAACATCTGACATTTCCTGTTAACGATAAGTTCCGTAATCAGATGCCGGGGGCAGAGGGTAAGGAAATGTTGTTGAATCCTAAACGGAGTGCTCCCGGCATCTCTTTGATGAAGGTTTATGCTTTTACCTTTTTACATAGAGAGTGCCTCTATAACCTGCAATTGTTTTATTGTTCCTGTAACTAGACTGGAAAAGATTCAGGGTTCCGGTATATGTTACACCGCCGATGGATTCTGTCCAGGAAATCTGTTGCTCTGGGGTAACTTTGCCATCATAAGTAACCTGGCGGGTAACTGTAATATGGTCACTTCTGTAGGGCAAAGAAGTATCACCGTGGACTTCATAATATATTCCCTCACTGGTATAGCCCGTTGCAATCAAAGGTGAGTGCGGGCTTTCTGCTGCGTAGGTGTGAAAAGACAGAGATAACAAAACAATGGTTAATAAAGGTATAAATAATCTTTTCATAAGTATATTCTCCTTAAATGAATGATTTTGGCCTATGTCTTTTAAGGGTAAAGAATAGAGTAAGAGTCCGTGATGTCATCAAAACCCTTTTTCTTGTAATTATCATAGTCAGTTACATATATAATGACTAAAATATCAGAGGTAACAAACTTCTCTTCATAGCTTGATCTGATTATATTGCCATGTTCAAAGAATTCTTCATCAGTAAGCTCTTTTGAATATTCCACAATTATGTAATAGGCATTTTTCCCTTCATAATCCCCCTGATATTCCTCACAAAGTTCAAGTGAGAAGCCGCTCCCTTTCTTCCCCAGGGTCAGATAGCCAATGATAACAGTCCCTATTAAAATACAGCTTAAAACAAAAATAAGCTGTTTCGGCCATCTTGATTTCTCTCTGGCTGGAGGGTCGCGGGGCAGAGGCTCTGGCGGTGAATCTATAATCTCAGTATCCGTAGGAATGAAAGCGTCAGCTTCAGGTTCTTCTTCGGCATGGCTTTCCCTGTTACCAGAGGTTGACGCTGCGTCATCTACAGAAGCCTTATCATCAACTTCAAGGAATTCTGTTAATGGAATATTCAATACTTCTGCTATTCTTTTCAGGATCAGGACATCCGGCAGGTTCACTCCCGTTTCCCACTTGCTGATGGTCGTGTCGGATACCAGAAGCAATTCGGCAAGCTGTTTCTGGCTTAAGCCTTTTTCCTTCCGGCGGGTTTTGATAAGATTTCCGATGGTTTTCTTCTCCATAGACTACACATTCGGCTCCTTCCTCATCAGGTATATCTGCGGGATAGCAGGACCACGGTAAACGCACGATTTTGTGTCTATCCGCCAAAGAAGAAATCTGATATAT
>CAJTSY010000055.1:20974-24266 GCA_910578995.1 uncultured Acetatifactor sp. | reverse complement strand
GAATTATGCGGCCATAGCAGCTGTGCAAAACGGAAACGTTGTAATGAGATTGGGAACAGATGCAAATGCAGCAACGCTTTTTACCTTTGGTTACAAAGGCTCTACGACTCCTGGAATTGCAATTGAAAACGCACAGTTTCCTAATCGATGGTGTAAGATTCAAAATACTTTTCTGGGCGACTATATGGACTTAATAGCCGTTGCTGGAGTAGCCATCTTGACAACTGCAGGAACATACGGAGATTGCCGAGCGGCGAAGTTCAGCACCATGTCTTCCATTCGCTATAAAGAGTCTATCAGAGATATATCAGAAGAGGAAGCAGACAAACTTTTAAATCTTCGTCCAGTGACTTATAAATATAAACACCCTGGAGATATAAATCGATATCCTGGTCTTATTGCAGAGGAGGTTCGCGAAGAAATTCCTCTTGTAGTAACTTTCGATTCAGAAGGTCGTCCGGATTCCT
Source organism: uncultured Acetatifactor sp. (assembly GCA_910578995.1). GTDB lineage: Bacteria > Bacillota > Clostridia > Lachnospirales > Lachnospiraceae > Acetatifactor. Next base: position 23,799 of record CAJTSY010000055.1, on the reverse strand, counting down.
TGGATTATAGCAAATTTGTACCTTATCTGATAAAGAAGATGCAGATGCAGCAGGAAGAGATAAACGGACTGAAAGAACAAAATGAGAAGCTGACAGAAAGACTGGATAGAATTGAAAAAATATTGGGAGGTGCATGAGGATGGGATGCCAGATAACTTCGGATGACAATCACCCGCTGATAATCACAAAGGACGGCTCGGGGGGGTAATTCTCCAGGCCGACAATAATGGAAAGGTGAGTTTTCCTTCAGGAAGCGACGTTGGAAATAAATTAAACAGTTTGATTTATAATGCTGAAAGTGGCGTAACAACCTCCGTATCAGACGGAAAAGTAGTTATAAAAACGACTACTTGGTGGCTTTGTGGTTTTTATTTCTTGATAATAGCCGTAGATTCACAAGAGATATGGAGCTATCTTGCGTCCTTCATATGGGGATTTAAAATCATTGATTCCAATGTCGCTAATGCGGCTCTTTCGGACGTTACCATAACCGGAAACCGAAGAGACGGACTCACGATCACTGTTACAAATTCAAAAATCAAAGCAAATAGCAACGTTAGAGTTACTTTTAAAGGAATTCAATTATTGTAAAAAAGGAGTGGTTAAATTTGTCAGGAGTTTTACAAATAGCGGAGAAAATATTGTTGTTCAAAATGGAGACAACATTGGCCTTTTAATCAGGCCGGACGGCTCCATCCTTACCCCGAATGGGGGCGGGGGGTAACGCGAAGTACAGATTTTCGGATATTGGAGTCCGGTTTAACTTATTAGCGATGCAGTACTGCTACGAAATCGGAAATGGTCTGTACTGCGTGGAAATCGAAGGAACTGCGAAGAATTCCCCGGGATCTGAAATGTGGGAATATGGTTTATGGTATGATAATATTTTGGACTTTTTCGGTTTGACTGGAAAGGCATTTCGGTACGGGGACTGGGAATTCTTTCAGCCTGATGGAAATCCATTGCCTTTTGGGTATATGAGATATGGCTCTATGTTTTTAATGACAGACATTCCTGCGCTTAATGCAACATGCGCATTATTTATGGCGGTTCTCGCAAACGGAAACATGACAAACCATTCTGGAAACATGATCCAGGAAAATTATCGCTTAAGGGCAAGATTATTTATTCAGTAGAAAGGAGAATTTTATGGGGGGGTATTTCAAAACCGCCAGTGATGGTTCTGTGGTAATTACAAATGAAGATAAAACAGGCATGTCGATTACTTCATCCGGAAAGGTTTCATTTCCAAATGGATTAGATGAGCCGAATACAGTTTTAAGACCACAAGGGGCAAATGGATTTGTATTTAGTAATGATTTTTCCGGATATTTCGTTAAAAATGGAGTGGTAAATCTATCATTTTTGATGACGACCACAATTCCAGGAAACTTTAATGGACAAATTGGTAAAATAATTGCAACTAGTGCGCCGTTATACGAAATTTGGTTTCCAATATTCGCGTCAAATGGTGGTACTGCAATTGCAAGAGGAATTCTAAATACATTAGGAATGATTTTATGTGTAAATACAACCGGAGTAGCAATTCCCATTCCTTGTGGGATGACTGCTTGGGGTAGAAAATAAGAAAGGAGATAAATTAAAATGATTGGAAACAATGGGGGCACCGGGGAATGCCTCCTGGGGACTGGTGTGATAAAAATGGTACAAATTATTTTCGGATATAGGGTATCATTATACGTATAAAAGACAGGAGAAAGTTGCTTATGGATGGAAATTACATAACAAGGCAGGAACATGAGGAATTTTCCAGAAGGCAGGATGCGGAGAACGAAAGGCAGAACCGCCGCATACAGCTTTTGGAAGACAACATGCGGCAGATCAACGCCCTTACGGTATCCGTGGAAAAGATGGCTGTAAACATGGAAAATATGCTTTTGGAGCAGAAGCGGCAGGGTGAGCGCCTGGAGAAACTGGAACAGGAACCTGCGGAAGCCCATAGGCAGATCAAAATGTCGGTAGTCACAGCGCTGATCAGCGCTGTTGTGGGTGCTGTCGTAACGGCAGTGCTGATGCTTTTATAGGAAAGGAGACGACTTATTATGAAGAAAAGAGACTGGACTGAGTGGGCGCACCGGGCAGGTGTGCGGGCAGTAAAGACCATGGCGCAGACAGCTGTGGCCATGCTTCCTGCGGCGGCAACGATTACCGCTGTTGACTGGAAGACTGTGGCGGGAACTGCAGCCCTGGCCGGAGTGGCATCCCTGCTGACATCGCTTAAGGGGCTGCCGGAACTGGAGGAGAAAGAGGGACAGTAAGAAAAAGGAACGGGAAAACATTGGGATCCGGATTCCTGCCCTGTTGGCAGGAATCCGGGCAGAAAGGAGAAAAAGTGATATGAGTAAAAAAGCATTATATGAAGGGCCGGACATTTCTTATCACAACGGCCCTGTGGACATAAAGCGGATTCGGGGTGCCGGATACAGGCGTGTCGGCCTGCGGGCCGGGTATGGAAAAAACAATGTGGATCAGCGGTATGTGCCGAATGCCCAGGCCTGTTATAACTTGGGGGTAAACGTGCTGCTGTACTGGTTTTCCTACGCGTATACCACGGACATGGCCCGGGCGGAAGCGGACTATGCAGTTGCCCAGGCGGAGAAGTACTGGAAGAGCTGCCCGGTTGCGTATGACTTTGAGTACGATTCCGTCACTTATGCCAGGAAAAACGGCGTGGCTGTCACGAAGGGACTGGCCACGGACATGGCCATTGCATTCCTGCAGCGTGTAAAGGATGCCGGGTACGTCCCGGTGATCTACACCAACCGTGATTACCTGCGTACCTATTTTGATATGGACAGGATCAC
>CAJTSY010000055.1:0-20874 GCA_910578995.1 uncultured Acetatifactor sp. | reverse complement strand
AATGCGGACGGATACAGGGACGCTGACGGAAAATTCCTGGAAGAGGATGGCCTGGACGGGCCGAAGACACAGTATGTCCGGCGCCAGATCATTCTCAAGGCGAAAAATTCCGGACAAAAATATGTTGCAGGTTCTTCCGGCCATGTGGTAAAATGGTGGCAGCACAGATGCAACGAAATCCTGGGATGTAGACAGGCGGTGGACGGGCTGTATGGACAGACATCCAGAAATGATACAATAGCCCTGCAGCGGAAGCTTAGCTTGAAGGTGGACGGGATTGCCGGGTACAACAGCATCCAGGCAGTATTTTACAATTAAAATTGTCCAGAAATTAATTTGTCCCGGATTTTGTCCCGGAAAACGTGAACCCCAGTATTTATCGCATTTATTGGAGATTTATTATCAGGTTCGAGCCCTACTCGGGGAGCGAATTTTCAGGACCTGTAAACATAATGTTTACAGGTTTTTGTGTGTCTGCCAAAGAGATAGAACTTAGGGAAGCCTGTAGATATGTTGTCTACAGGCTTTTGTGTTGTTTTTATAAATAAAATCCGATTTTCTTGATTATTGAAAGAATGTGAGTATAATAATAATCGCGGTGCATGCCGATCTCTTTTTTTCGCGGGGGGGTTTTTCTGTCCTCCGGATTGTGAAAGGCAGAGCATCCATTCAATTTTCTATTCCACATCATAATATTAACAAATGCACGAATTCTTCGGTCAGATGAATTTTTTCCATCAAAAAAAGACATATTAAATCTCTGGGATATTAATAAACATCGGTAAATATTGGTGATTTTGAGCAAACAAATTGCGCAGATTAAACCCATCTGCGAAACGGAAAACAACAGCAGCTCCCCTTATTTTACCGTAGATATGTAATAACAGTTTATCACATATCATGTTGAATGGCAATATATTTAGAAATTTTTAATCCATTCGGCCCGTTTTATGCATCTTTGTCCGACTAAATCCGTTTTGGAAAGCCGCAAAAATCCCTAAGAAGAATTTTAAAATGTCAAAATCCATCCTGTGCAGGCATTTCCGGGTCACATTCATGGTCAAAATCTCTGAATGCGCGTCCAACAACTGGAGCCCGCCTGCCATCAATAAAATACAAGGAGGAACAGAGCAATGGCAAGGCACGGTGAGAATATCAGGAAACGAAAGGACGGCAGGTGGGAGGCTCGTTACCAGTTCTTTGATCCGGACAGGGGGCAGAAAGTGTATCGGTCCGTATATGGAGACAGCTACGCCGCTGTGAAGGAGAAACGCGCTGCCGCACTGCTCAGATCCCGGCATCAGGAGGATACCATGGGCTGCGCGACAGTCAGTTTCGCCCAGGCAGCCGAAGAATGGCTTGCGGAGATTGCAGATAAGCGCAAGTATTCCACCTATGTCAAATACAGGAATATATACAAAAAACACCTGGAACAGATCTCGGGCTCCTGCCTGCTCTCAGATGACCCGGAGCACGGTCTGCGGCAAAAGATTTTTGACCACTTATCCGGTGAGAAGCTGTCTGAAAGTATCCGCAGGAGCATCTGTTGCACAGCCAACCAGATCCTGGCATTTGCCGGGGAAAAATATTCCGTGTATGTCCCGGCCTTGAAGCTGGCGGAGGCAAAATGCCCGCCCAGGCAGCCCAGAATCCTTTCCAGGGACGAGCAGTCCAGGCTTCTTGCTGTTGTCTGCGGAGATATTAACGACACTGAGACATCAGCCTGTAAAAACCATAAAAAGTCTAAAGCTGCCATTCTGCTCTGTCTGTATACCGGAATGCGCCTGGGGGAACTGTGCGCGCTGAAATGGACAGACATAGATTATAGAAACAGAACGGTAACAGTAAACAGGACGGTACAGCGGGTTGCCGCAAAGGGCCATGTGACCAAGACGATCCTTATGGAAACCGGACCTAAAAGCGAAAGTTCCAAACGGACAATTCCCCTGACAGTCCCTGTTCTGGACTGCCTCTGCGAACTAAAGGAGGACAGGCTCTATGTCTTTGGCGGCGAGAAGCCGCTTGATCCCAGGACGATGCAGTACCGATTTAAAAAGCTTCTGAAGCAGGCAGAGGTGGACGACAGGAATTTCCATGTGCTCCGCCATGTTTTTGCCACCAACTGCATTGAAAACGGTATGGATGTAAAGGCGCTGAGCGAAATCCTTGGTCATGCGGATGTGAAGATAACGCTGAACCGCTATGTTCATCCTACCATGGATACGAAGCGGAAGCAGATCGGGATGCTTTCGGACTTTTATGGTCAGATTTATGGTCAGTGACCATGGTTTCCCCCGGTATTTATGCATGTTTTAAAGGATTATTCGCAGATGGGTTTAATCTGCGAAAAACAGGAGGCAGGGACCGCAAATAATAGATAGATTACCAGAAAAGCCGGAGGGACAGCAAGTAAATATTCAAACAGTATGAGGTTTGAAAGTCGTGATAGTAATAAAGCGGGTGAAACGATGGAGCCAGGAGAAGACAAGAGTGTAGAGAGGAAGGACACGGAAGCAATGGGCGCAGGAAGGAAGGGCGCAGAGGAAAGGAGTTCGGGAAGGAATGACGTGGAAGCAAAAGCCTCATGGAAGGTTGGCTTAGAAGAAAAGAGCAGGGCGGAGAAAACCACAGGAAACAAAACCATGCAGGTAAGACCGAAGATCGGAATCGGATACCGTGCGGGCCGCTTACAGGTGGTGGAGGCCACGGGAGACCGGAAGAACGGGTATACGATCTGGAGATGCCGCTGCGACTGCGGGGGTGAGATTCTGTTGGATACACGCTGCCTGCAAAGGGGTACTGTCACAGACTGCGGCTGTGTGTCAAGGGTAAAACCGGGACAGCGGGATATTACCGGAATGCGGTTTGGGATGCTGACTGCTCTTGAGCCCACCGGTGAGGTTATGTATGAGTCTGCGGTCTGGCGCTGCATATGTGACTGCGGAAACGAGATACATGTACCACTCCGCCAATTGACACTGGGCTACCGGAAGAGCTGCGGCTGTCTGGGCCATCCGGCTAGGAAGGATTATATCGGCAGACGCTTCGGCAGGTTGACGGTTACGGGGTATGCGGGCAAATGCGGCGGGATGCACCAGTGGAAGTGCGTCTGTGACTGCGGCCGGGAGACCGTGGTGGGGCAGACCCGCCTTCAGTCAGGAAAGACCAAGAGCTGCGGCTGTCTCCAGTCGGAAATCTACCGGAAGAACCTGAAGCTCATAGACGGCACTTCGGTGACCATCCTGGAGGCAGGGAAGAAGCACCGGCTGATTGCCAGCAATACCAGCGGGCATACAGGCGTTTACATGGACAGGAGGCGCAGCAAGTGGATCGCCCAGATCACTTTCAAGGGAAAGACATATTACCTGGGCGCCTATGACGATAAGCAGGCGGCTGTGAAGGCCAGGGAGCGGGGCGAGGAGATGCACGAAGATTTCCTGGAATGGTACTATGCGGACAGAGAGACTCAGGAGAAAGGATCCTGACATTTTCCCGAATAAGAAAATGCGGATGCGAAAAGGAAAATAGCAAAAAATTAATAAAAAAAGAATAAATGATATGAAGGGGTGCTAAAAAATGAATGGGGAAAAGCGTATCAGATTTGAACTTCTGGGACCGTTTTCCTGGGGAAAAGGAGAAGAGGGCAGCGGGAGACAGAACACTGCGGGCAGAAAAGAATTGTCCCTTCTGCAATACCTGATTGTAAATCACACAAGAAATGTTTCCTCGGAGGAACTGATAGACCGTTTCTGGGCCGAAGGAAGCAGTGATCCGATCAATGCCCTCCGGGGCATGGTCCACAAAATCAGGAAATACTTAAGGGAAATGTTTCCCGGGGAGGAGAACCTGATTGTCACCAACCGCGGTAATTATGGATGGAACCCGGACCTGCAGATAGAGCTGGACTCGGAAGAATTTGAGCAGGCCTGTAAGGACGCCAGGAGACAGCCCGAGACGGCGGCAGAGATACTTTCAGGGGCAATTTCCATGTATAAGGGCGATTTCCTGGACGGGAACGACAGTGACTGGGTCATCCCCATGAGGCGCTATTATCAGACACTTTACCTGGATGCCTGCCGGGAGGTACTTCCTCTCCTTCAGAAGCAGGAGCGGTGGATAGAGATCATCGATGTCTGTGAGCAGGCCCAGAACGTGGACTTTGCGGCGGAGGATTTCGTGATCGGCCAGATGCAGGCCCTGATTTCCATGGGACAGTCTGCTCGGGCCATGGAACAGTACAGACAGTTCCGGGAGCGGCTCTGGGAGGAATTCCAGATAGCGCCATCGGACGAGATGGAGCAGACCTATGCTTTGGCTTCCGGCATGTGCAGGGGACCTCAGGGGAAGGATGATATCCTGAAAATGGTCACGGAGGAGGAGAACGACGGCCACGCATTCTTCTGTACCTTCCGGACCTTTCAGAAAATCGTGGCCCTGGAGAAACGCCACCTGGACAGGACGAGGGGATTCTCCACCCTGATGATCGTGGGGCTGAGCAACCAGGTCATTCCCGGTACGGACGCAAAACGCCTGGAGCGCGTCCTGTTGGACAGCCTGAGGGCAGGGGATCCGGTGGCAAAACTGGACGTTACATCCTATGTTCTGATGCTCACCGGGAGTTCTCCCGAGGATGCCCGGAATGTTGCAATGCGGATAGACAGAACCTTCCGCAAGACCTATTCCCATTCCAGGGCCTGCCTGTCCTTCCAGACGGCCCTTCTGGAGGGAAGCCAGAGTGTGGCTGCCGCGAAAAGGCAGGGGGCGATGACAGGAAGCTGAATTTATCATAGATAACTATAAATACAAAACCCGGAAGACATTGAGCCTACCAATGCGTTCCGGGTTTTTTGAATTTTCCTCCGCCATTTTCGTGTTTTCCTCCGCCAGCTTTGTGTTTTCTTCTGACAGCTTAATGACATCTTCTACTAATTGTATGTGCATTCCGATCACCTCCGGATCTTTCTTTACGGTTTCCACCATCCTGTGTACTTCCCACAGTTCTTTATTTACCGCATTTTCGTATGTAGTCCGTATCAGCACCATGGTATACTTTTTGGGCCGTCACTGAGAGATGTTTAAACTCCCGGCCGAAAATTGTTTTTAGAAGGATCTTCACAAACTTCTGCCCGATCTCCGGGTAAGCCACCACAGAACCGAACAGGAAATCGTCCAACAGGTTCATCTCCTCAAGTTTCTTTTTCTTGCTCTTTTCTTTCATACGGTTCTCCTTTCCAATTTGGCGGAACGGAGAGCATGCAGTTCCTATAGGGATCGTCAGCCGAAACGGTTATGAGAATTCCATCAGATGTCCCTTGATAATTGATATGATTATTTTAGCATGTAATCACGGAACTGTAAATCGTTTTTACGAATCTTTCAGGGCTGTTTGTCCATGGCTTTTTTCATGGACAAAGACCTGGAATAAGGGTTTTATTCATGTCCGGAAAAGAAATCGCCACAATCTGTTGAAAAATTCTCAAAAGTAATGGAAAACTAATGTGTTTTGGGTAGATTAGATGTGAATCAAGAAGGATGTAGAAGTATCTCCGGCAAAAAGAGGTGAGAAGAGTATGAAATCAGGAGGGAAAATGATTCCCTGCGGGAGCCGGGAGGCGGTAGTCACCGTATTGTCCTACAAAAACGGCATTATGGACGGATATCTGCAGCATCCGCGGCTGGAGGAAAAGGAAAAGATAGGGAGTCTCTCCCAGATGATTCTGCTCTTGAACAGCCTGGTGGATTTGGAGGACTGCCCCAACCCATCCCTTCCGCTGGTTCCCATGGAATATGAAAAAGACAGAAAAAACTCGGTTTTCCGTATCCAGGTTCTGTTCCGGGAGCACTGCTCCTGGCAGGGCAGGCTGATCTGGCAGAATGAGAACCGGGAGGCCGTATTTAGAAGCGTTGTGGAGCTGCTGCAGCTCATGGATGAAATTCTTGGTGAGTAAAAGGAGGATGCAATCGATGAAACTCCATAGAAACAGAAAAAAGAACAATATCAGGAAACTGATCAGCCTGGCGTTGGCGTGCTGTATGACCCTTTCCATGGGTTCGTCCTATGCAAACGCGGGAGAAATGGGTACTGCCGTGGAAAGCAGCGCGGCAGTGCAGGAGTCCCGTGAGGCGGAATCTGTTCCGGCCGCAATGACAGAAGCCGACAATCAGGATGTGAATCATCAGGATGTTCCCTCCGATGAAAGCCAGGAGCAGCCTGCAGATACGGGAGAGACGCCGTCTGGTGCGGACCAGGATTCCCAGAGTCCGGATGACCAGACCCCTGTTGACGGAACCACGGTTGACGGAACCGCCGACAGCGCCGTTCAGCCGTCCCAGACGCCGGCAGCCCCTGAAGGGGAGCCCAACGGAAGCCAGGATGCGGAGAATCAGCCATCCGACGGGGAAAACCCGCCCGCCCAGGACGTTGAGGATTCTGTACCGCAGCCTTCCGAAGAGGAAGAGCAGCAGGAACCCGGCAGCGAAAGCGGCGTCTCCGTAGACGGAATGCCTGCGGATGAAACTCCCGCTGACGGAAGCCAGGCCCAGGACGGCAGGCTTCCCGGTACAGAGACCGGGGAAGGGGAAAGCCAGGACGGCACGGAACTGCCGGGGGGTGAAGACGATTTGTCAGTACAGGACAGCCTGGCTGCGGTTCCGGAAGATGCGGCAGGCGCAGCCATGTCCCTTAGGGGCCTCGGCGGCGGTAATGCTTCCGACAGCCAGTATGGCTTTGATGCTTATTATGTAAATCAGTATGATCCGTATAACGTAACGTTGGATCAGAACTTTAACCTGAAATACCAGATGGAATTTCATGCCAGCCAGGACTATGAGCCAGGCGAGGTGGTGATTCGAATAGCGGCCGGGCTTTTCGTGGACAGAAACGGAAACTCCATTCTGCCCACGGAAATCGGCGTCCCCCAGGGAAGTCCGGAAGAAGCGGTATCCAACCGCAGCACGCCCTTTAACTATTATTATGAAGATCGGTTTTTGGTGTTTTTCAATTATAAGAAAATTGATTCGGGTACCAATGCGGCATGGCAGGTACTCTACAAAGACCAGAAGCTGATGGACATTACAGACGGGACAAAATGGACACTGCGGCCCCAAATATCTGTGGACGAGGGAGCGACATACCAGGAAGGGACACCGCTTAGCGGACAGATAGATTCCGCAGTGTTTATTGAAAGCGTTACCAAATCCTATTATACGGAGTCAGGGCTTAACTATACGCCGGGGCTGTATACCCTTTCACAGGTGACAAGGTATATCAGCGGGGATGTGGACAACAGGTTTTTAAACAGTGACGGCAGATTGAATACCACTGACTGGCGCTATGTGGTCTGGGATGTCAAGGTAAAGGGTACGGCCACACAGCCCTGGGACATGGTTATTACGGATATTCCCGGCAGCGGCGGACAGGTGGTGGGGTATAAGGATAATTCAGACAGATCCACAGCCTATAAGCTTCCCATCGGGCAGGTTGGGGAGGACGGAACGGCTCTGCGGGATCAGAGGGAGGAATCCTGGGGAAACCGTTTTTATGTAGTGACGGCATATCCTGCCGATGCAGCAGAGGACGGCACGCCGGTACAAAATGACATTACAATCAGGCTAATCCCCAGAGACGGGCAGGATGCCCCCACAGAAGGGTTTTCCGGCACAGCTACATGGACATATAAGAACTATGACTGGTCCTACAGCGGGAATATCATCGGTGTCCATAAGGAAACGGACAAGACGGTATATACGGGATGGCTGGATGCTTACAGGCTGTCAAAGGTAAACGGAGCGGACTACGGCGACATGCCATTTACCACCACAGGACATATGTATGGCTATTCCTACACCCACAGGACTGACAGCAGCTCCGGCTACACAGTGGGAGACTATATCCCGGGCACATACTATACCCTCACCACTGTAGACGACTTCATGTACCTGTACGCAGCGGCCGATGACGGGGCGATAATGGACGGGAATGATTATTATTTCTCCGCCGTGAATATCACCCAGACAGATTACGGCTACGATGTATGGGAAGACCAGAAGGTGGAGTCCGAACTTACGAAGGTAGATGCGGCTTTACTGCCCGAAGCATTGAAGGAAGGGGGGAATGTAAGAAGCAGAGCGCGCATTTACGCAATGCTGGCAGCTCCCAATGAGACGAATCAGGGAAGCGCAGATCCGCAGGGATGGGTACTGATCGATACCGTGGATGTGGATGCTTCCGGCAGCATGTCATACGCTTTTTCGGATGAAGTCATTGCGCAGCAGCCCTGGCGGGTAAAGGTGGAACACGATACCATAGACTACGAAACGATCTGTAAGATAGACGTAAAAGTACGCATCAAGTCCTCCTCCTCTAAAATGGCGGAGATTCTTGGCCTGCGGAATAATGCGGAAACCAATGAGAAAAGCCCGGAGGTTAAATTTGAGAATGTGTCAGGCGTTATGGGCACGGTCCATCTGGCAGACGGAAACGTCGTCTATTTTACGAATACTGACGGAAACAGCGGTTCCACCAATTACGGCGAACCCGGACTTGCGGAGGCAACGAAAGCCTTATACCAGGATAACAAGGGCGAAGGGATCCTCCTTGTCCGCGACAACGCATACCGGACGGTTACATGGCTGAACGAGACGGCTGCTTCCTTTAAAAAAGCAGGCAGCACAAACGACGTGGACAATAACCGGGTATTGGTGGACTATTATCTGACGGCATATGACGGTTATGAAATATACGACAGGAGCAGTCTCAACTATCTGCGTGAGGAAGATCAGGATCTGATTTCTCCGGGCAGAAGCCATGTGGTATTTTATGATCTCCTTCCTTATGGCATGCAGTTTGATGCCTCTTATCCCATAACGGCCGGCCGGATCACCGATTTGAGCAGGGATGTCTACCAGACACAGCCCAAGAGTTGGGACAGCGCGCAGGTTACGGTTACGGTGAACCCGGAGAAGGATATCATCACCAATTACCGCGGGACAGGGCGGACGATGGTAGTATTCCACATAGCCTTTGACGGGGCGGACGCCACCTCATATACCAACGGAAAATGGATCGAAGGATGGGGCGTAAGCTTCCGGGCGTATTACGAATGGAAGGACATGGATCAGCTCAATCAAGTGAAGATCAATGCCAACCTTAGTGCGTTTATGCCTGATTTCAGTGAAGCGGCAGGCGGCAGCAATGACAGCCATCCGGCCCTTGTGGGACTGAAAACGGAAGTGGATTATGACAACGGTACCCATGGGGATGGGCAGGAAGATCTTTCTACAGTAGATAAGGCATACGCGGATATGGTCAGGGAATATGCCGATGAAAACGGAAATTTGGTGAAAGGTAATATTGACGGATATAATCCTGTTGACAAAGACGGCAACCCTTATGACACTACTTACCGCAATGTACTCTATGCAAAAAATGAGCTGAAGGATGATGTGGCAACCGCCTCCCAGTCCACCATAGAGAAACTGGTGCGCGCCGATTCGGACCGATTCGGCACCTTTGACAGGACGGCTACCGTGCCCGCAGGCTCGCAGGCAGATGGGTTTTATACCTACGACATCAATGTAACTACTGCCACCGGAATTAAGGATATTGCGGTATTTGACAGGTTGGAGCGGGCGGCCGTGGACCGGAAGGGAAGCAAGGATCCCTTTGCGCCCTTTGAGGAGAATACATGGTCCGGTACCTTCCAGTCCCTGGATACCACCGGACTGGATAAACGGCAGATTCCGTATACGGTCTATTACAATAGGCAGGAAGATGCCGCCATAACCACGGGCAATGAGACGCCGGAGAGCATTCTCACTACAGGAAACGGGTGGTATGAAGAGGCGGCCTTTGAGGGCATGCTCCAGGAAACGCTTGGTGATCAATACAGCGGAAGATGGCAGGACTATGTGAAAGCAGTGGCGGTGAAACTGGATCCCGGGTATAAACTGGAAGCGAATCATTCCATATCCTTCCGGATCAGGATGAAGGCTCCCATGGCAGGTGAGCTGGAGGAGGGCAGCAGCCTTTCCACCTATAACAATGCCTCCTTCTCCTCCGTTTCAACCACTGACGAAACCAGAAGTACGGTAACAGGCAATTCCGTCAAGGTAACTGTAAGCGCAGAGGAGACACTGGAGGTTATCAAAGAGACATCCGGACCTGTGCCCGGCGCGCGCCAGGATGAGAATTTTGAATTCCGGCTTTACAAAGAATATACATACGATAATGACACCGAAAAGCAATACCTTGCCTACACGGAATACAAACTCTATAAGTTCGAAGACGGCCAGTGGAAACCGCAGGAAGGTTTATACGCCACTGACGGAAACGGATACCTTTATCTGCACGCCGGGGAAAAGGCTGTCTTTGAAGCAGCCGATGCCGGACGCATCCGGGTGAAGGAGACGGAGAATATATTCTGGGAGTCCGAGACAAAGGAAGAGGTGACGGAAGATCCGGACAGCGGGAAGACCGTTCACAGCGTAACGGTGACGAATACCTATCGGCCCGTGCTGTATATGCAGAAAAAGCTTTCGGCAGTACCGGAGGGGATGGATGTAAGCGGAGAGAGCTTTACTTTCCGAATCGAAGTTAAGAAGAACAACAACTATTTCCCCCTTGCAAATGCGGAATTCTGGTATGTGAACAGCATACGCCTGGACGGAGGCGCACCGGAAAAACTGAAATCCGGCCTTACAGACGACCAGGGCAAATTTACGCTAAGGGAAGGCGAGATCATCGCGCTTTTCCCCGGAGCCGTGGGAACGGAATACAGGATAACAGAAATTGGTTCCGGAGATAACTGGATTTGCGAGGATGATACCATAACCGGAGCAACGATAACCGGAGGAAGCAGCAAGAGCATAACCAACTATTATAAATGGAAGGAGCTTCTGCTGACCAAGGACATCACCCATCAGACACAGGAGGACTATGACGCGGCGCCGCAGCCGTTTACCTTCTGTATCAGCGAAGTGGGAACGGATGCGGAAGGAAAGGAAATTCTTACGCCTGCAGCCGGAAAGGAATGGGTGCTGTTGGATAAGGACGGAAATGAGATTACAGGGACGTCCGACAATAATCAGCCCGGAAGCGGCGTGGGCGGAGAAGCGAATCCGACATCGGGAACGCTTGACCAGGACGGCAAATTTACCTGCAATATGGGATTCCGGACTGTCAAAATCAAAGACCTGGAGGCAGGCAAGACCTATCGGATCGTAGAGCTGACGGAAGGAATCTCTGCGGAAGACGGGAAACCGCTGTATGTTCCGGCGGACGGGGGCAGTGCCACGGCACAGATGCCTGTTTACAGTACCAGGAAGAATGTGACCATTACCAACGACTACCAGAAGCGGCCGCTGTCAGTGACAAAGACCGTGGTTAAGACCCAGGAAAACGGATTTCCCACAGATCAGTGGACGGTATACTTCCGCTTTACGGCTACGGTGAACGGAACGAATTTGCCCAAAGGGACACCGTACACCGTGACCAGGAGAGGCGGCGATGAGACAGTGACACGCTATGTGGGCAGTCTGTATGGGATGGACTCTGACCAGATTCTACTGGCAGGCGGCAGTCTGATAGATACACTTGAGGACAATGAATTTATATTGGCGGACGGTGAGACGGCTGTTTTCAAAGATGCGGGCATGTTGGAAGATGCCATTATTGTCAGCGAGGTAGATAACGTCAATCAGATATACCCGGCAGACAAGGGGGCTTATACGGATACACTTTCCGGAGACGGCAGTGAGGCATCCTTTGTGAACGGGGAAAAGGGAAGTCTGCTGATCGGAAAAGAATATGTGGGCTTGGACGAGGTAGGAAGCAAAGCTGTTGAGGAATTGAGGTTTGGTGGGGGACTGATGCCTTCCGGAGAGGATGGAACTGTAGAATTTGTCCTGCGTATAACCGACAGCGAAGGCACTTATGTGTGGCCGGAAATTCCGACTACAGTTAACTGTATTGACAGAGAGGGCAATATCTACCCCAAAACGTATGAACCCGGAGATTCCATATCCGTGACACCCTGGGAGACGATCGTTATTCCCACAGGGGAGGGAACCAGTATTCCTTCGGATGCCCAATATACCCTGATTGAGACGGAGGAAAGCAGAAAGCGGATCATTCAGTATTGTTTTGAGGAGTGGATTGATGACCGTGTAAGTCAGATGGACTACTGGCTGCAGATCAGCCAGAGCGCAGCGTCGGATGTGCTGGCCGAAATGAAAACCGTCAGTGAGAGACCTTCAGCCGTCATCTGCAATGAAGTAAGCAGTATCGGAAAAAGGGGAGAGGGTTCGATTCAGGGAAAGAGAATGACTTCCGAATCAGATGAAGTGCCGACGGGCAAAAAGTTGGTATGGCGCCTGGAACGGTATGACCGTGGGAGCGGTGCATGGCTCCCGGCATCGAAAATACCGTATTTGATTTTCAGGAATACAGGATTTGGGCCTGAACCGGTTTCCAGAGAGGTTGAAACCACCAAAGAGGATGGACGGATTACGCTGTATAAGTTGGAAGGCGACAACTATCCACAGGTTTGGTTTCCCAAGGATCGGGTGTACCTGAATCTTTACAGGCAAAGCGATATAGATAAGCTTCTTGAGAGCCTGGAGAATGGAAAAGACTTGCTGCGCCTGGTGGAGGTGCCGGAGGAGTCCGATGCCGAATGGGGCATGTTGGTGGGGTATGATGAAATTATCTCACTGGAAGATAACGGAGACATAGGAATGACGCCCCAGACAAATTTGACGGAAGAGGAGGCGCCGACTCTGCTGAAGCAGTCAGTGCAGGAATGGCATGGCACAGAGGAAGAAGACAATTATCCGACAGTGGGGGGATCCGGGACACGGTACAACATGGATGTACCTCCGGAGAAGACCTGTGCGTTTGTCAATTCCAACACCAGAACATCAGTGGAAATCGAGAAATATATGAAGGGCAGTTCCGATGCATTATTTACCATGGTATTGGAGCAGGTCATTTCCACTTCCCTGGGAAAAGGGGAGACAATTACGAAGGATAATTACAAAGATGCGATTGCTGCCACCAGACCTGGAGCCGGTATTCCCTATACCGTTTATAATGCCGACGGCAGTGCGGCGGGAAGCGGCGTGACAGATTCCGGCGGGGAGCTGAAGTTGGAGGCTGGGCAATATGCCCGTCTGGAAGTACCGGACAGCACAATGTGGACCGTCTCGGAGAAAACATCGGCTTCCCCCAACTACAGGCTGACGGATCTGCAGCCGGAATCCGGTGACGTGAGGCTGACGAAGCTGAATGAGAACCTGATGCTGATTCACCTTCCGGCAAAAGTGATTCCTAAGATGTACAAAGTGGAATGGTACTCCGCCTGGAATGGAGAGCTGCTGAAGAGTGAGACAAGAAGCGGTAATGTTGGGGAAATAGTCGTAGTCACGGAAGAAGATAAGCAATATGGGGCAGACGAGGGATACCGCTTCAGTAGGAAGAACTGGAATAATATTGAAGGCGGAATGCTCAATATGCAGACGGAGACTGTCCTTAAGCTTTATTTTGACCAGGAAGTGAAGTATACGGTAGAGTGGTATGATATTGAGGGTGAAAGACTTAGGGAGAGCGAGACTAGAGTGGGTTTGGCGGGCCAGACGGCATACCCTTCCCCGGATGATAAGAAGCTTAATGGATATAAGTTTGATGAGGGTAACCAGGGCAACATTAAAGAAACTGAACTGTCGCCTGATAAACAGAATGTGCTTCGCCTGTACTTCAGAAAGATTGTAGACGCCAAGATAAAGGTGACCAGAGAGTATTACCTATATGGTGAAAAGGTAGCAGGCTTTAACGTAACGGAAGAGTTTGAAGGGGTGGAAGGTGATGTTATAACCGCAGAGTCACTTAGTCAGGAGAATACCGACTGGAATAAATATTCAGTTGACGGCAAGACTTTTGAATTCCGGTTATCGAATAGCAATCACAGAATCCAGTTAGAGGCAGAAGAGACTGAATACGCCATAACCCTGAAGTATGAGTACAAAGTATATGAAGTGCGATACACGGACGGCACAGATGGCTCGATTTTTGGAGCACAATCGCATAACTGTTGGGAAGGAGAGAGGACTCCCGAATTTAACGATGGCAAGGAGCCTACCCGGACGGGCTATAAATTTGCAGGATGGCAGCCGGTTTTCAACCCGTATGTATCTGGGGGTGATGCGGTATATTCGGAAACGGAGCAGAAATGGATAATTGAATACAAGGCCACATGGGAGAAAAAATGATGGAAAGGAGGATTGGAGGCTGCTGATCCTTAAGGCCTTCAAGAATAAAACAATGAAAAAAGTGAGAAAAATGATATCCTTCCTGACCATTCTCTGTTGTCTGGCAGGAAGCATGTTCCCGGCATATGCCGCGGAATCCTCGGGAGCTTCTGTTTCCGGAGCACCAAGAGTGACATTTACCAACGAACCCAATAACTCACCGGATCTCTTTGTCTCAAAGATTGTGGAAAATACGGTTCCGGGCGCCCAGTATGCGGCGCCGGAACATGCCGCATATCGGTTTGTACTGAAGATAGGCGGCGAGGTTGCGTCCAATGTGAAATACCGGCTCATTGATTCGGAACACGGGGAAGTCACCAGAAAGACATCCGGGGGACGGGAAAAACCTTTCACAACAGACAAAACCGGGGTCTTTGAACTGGAAGACGGACAACAGGCCTGGTTTGAATATGTGGGTACCGGAGTGAAGTATGAAGTGGTGGAGCTGGATGCCTACCAATGTCCTGTAACGGATACTGACGGGAATGAGATAGCGGTTAAGGACGGCTATAAGCTGTACGACGGAGAGGGAAATTTACTGCGGGGTGAAATCGAATACCAGCTGCGGAGCCTTTCCGGAGACGGTTATCTGCAGAAGGATCCCACCTCGGACAATTATGTTACGGGGGGTGTTTCCACCGGTGAGAAAACCATACTTCTGAACGGAAGCAGCGAGACCTTTACAAACCGCTATACCGGCAGTGGAACCGGAGAGAAGACTACGCTGAAAATCAGCAAGGCGATTTCCTTCCCCCCGGGCTATACGGTTCCGGAGACACCGGATTTCCGGTTTAAGGTGGAACTGGACGGCCGCCCTTATGGCGGAAAAGAGTACGCTGTCATTGACACGGCAAGCGGAAATCCCGTCATAGACCCGGAGACGGAGGCACCTCTTATGGGGACCACGGACGAGGACGGCTGTTTTACCCTGAAGGGCGGACAGACGGCTTCCTTCGGAGAAGTTCCTACAGAACTTGACTATAAGATTTATGAATTGTTGGAAGACGGCATGACGGCGGTGTCCGACGCTGAAGCGGGAGACGGCGCGAAGGCAGATGAGGATGCTGAAGCAGCCGCAGGGTTCGGAAGATGGTGGGCCGTGGGCGGCACGGAACACAAGGGTTCCACACAGGCGCCGCTCACATGGGTAAACTTTAATAATGCCAATGTCTCTTTCGTAGTGACAAAGCGAATGGAGGATTACAGCAAACCGGATGTGGCCTTTTCCTTCCGGCTGGCGGATGAGAAAAACAACGCATTGGCGGGAGCTGCGTATTACCTTTATAATACCACGGGCATTCCCGTGTATGACGAAAAGGGAAAGCAGGCAGCGGGAATAACGGATTCCGAGGGCAGCTTCCTGCTGAAACCCGGTCAGGCCGCCGTATTTGCAGGCATGGAGCCGGGGAAATCCTTTAAGGTCACCGAGACCAGGAATCCTGACTATGTGCAGGTTCTGCCGCTTCCGGACAGCGATACGATCTATTCGGTGCCTGTGGGGGGCCAGATTCCGTTTGTGGATTTTGTCAATAAGCCTGCGGATAACCAGGGATCCCTGACAGTGACCAAGGAACTGACCTATCAGGAAGGGGAAGGACCTCTGGCAAGGGATGATTTCCATTTTGTGATTTATAAACAGCTGAAGACCGAAGACGATGTGAAGAAAGCTATGGGAGTGAGGGAGATACTGTTTTTCGAAACAGGAAGTGTTACTTCCGAAAACATCCAGGCAGCGGCGGCTAAGGGCAGCATCCTTCTTGTGGGGACGGAGATAACCGACAGTGAACCCAGTGGGATAGACGACTGCATCCGTAAGGCAGACGGCATCTGCTACTATGAGAAAGACGGGAGCCTGTACGAACTTTATGCTCCCCTGGAAAACACCGTATACAGCGTGCCGGAAGGACTTTCCGCACCCACCTATAAAACCGGTTCGGGCAGCAATGCAGGCGAGTTTTCCATCAAGGCCGGGCAGACGGCCAGGTTTGACCTTCTTGCCACCGGATACAAATATCTGGTGAAGGAATTCGGATTGACTGCGGAATACACGGAGATCATGGAGGATTCGCAATATTATAAGGAAATATATGATCTGTCCCAGACGGCGGATAAGGAATATGCCCAGACAGCGGATCTCACTGGCAGCGGACTTTCCTTCCTGTTTACAAACCGTTACCAGGCGAAGAAGCTGAACCTGAAGCTGACGAAGGCAGACGCGGACAGAAATCCGATCGTGGATGCTCCGGCGCACTTTATGCTGTATCTGGATAAAAGCCAGAAAAATCCGGTTTATGACGATGCGTACCTTGCCACAGATGCCGCAGGAATGCTTACTTTCCCGGCTTTGAAGCCAGGCACCTACTGGCTGTACGAGCTGAAGGCGCCCAGTGGATACCGCCTTCTGGAAAGACCCATAGAGATTCAGATTGCATGGGGAACGGACGGGAACGCAGAGGTTCTTGTAGACGGCAGGCCTCTTGCCGACGGCAGCGACATTGTGCAGGACGGCCATATTGAACAGGGTACCGTGCAGGAGGGCGTCAGCACTGCAGACGACACAATCTGTATTAAGGTTATCAATAAAGAATTTTATAAACTGCCCAATTCCGGCGGAATGGGAATCTATTGGTATTCGATCGGCGGTATGCTGCTGATGATGGCGGCGGCCCTGATCTTATATAGAAATAAACATAGGGGGAGGTGCTGAAAGATTGAGAAAGCAGCAAGAACCGCGAAAGCGGCAAAAGTGCGGGAGACACTGATAACTGCACGATGTTTCGGCAGCCGTTCCTGCCGGGGAAGACCGGGTGCAGCAGCGCCGGAGCGCCCCTGACAGCACAGGCCCGCTGAAGCCGGAGACCGGAGCAGCTTTGCTGTGGATAACCGGAAGCCCGGAAAGCCCGAATCCCCATATGCCTGCATGACAAAAAAGCAGGGACCGGGTAATCGGGACGGACGCAGCAGCGGAAGCGGGAAGGCGTACGCCGGGGGAGCCTGAAAACAGTGCATCCTGAAGTACCAAAGATACATAGAGGACGGATACACGAAAAGCAGCAGAAAACAGAAGCGCTGCAAAGACAGCGCGGTAACAGGCATTTTAACAGAAAGGAAAGAAAAAATGAAGAAAATGAAAAAGATTTTGGCCTTTGTGATGGCAATGGCTATGGTTCTGGGGATGTCGTTGACTTCTTTTGCATCAGAAGGAAGTACGATTCCCAATCCGAATCCGACGACAAATAAAGAACCTGCGTTAGGTACTTCGGCTGATAAGGGTACGATTGCTATCAGCGGCGTGGCAGCCAATGACGATGAGAGCGAAAGTACAATATCTGTAACTGCATATCAGATTATCAAAGCAAGGTATGAGAACAATAAACCGGCAGGTGGTGGGGAGGACAGTGGTAAGTTTTCAGGATATGAAGATGTGTACCCGGAGGCAGGAGTGGACTTTGTAGAGAAGGGTGAGCTTATTGAGGGTAGCATCACTGAAGAGAATTTAGCTGCTATCCGTGCCCACATTGAGAATCGGAATGTGGCTGGCACACCGATGAACGAAACAGATACTCCTGGCGAATATAAGGCTGAAAATGTTCCTGTTGGTACCTATCTTGTAGTAATCAGCGGCGCAGAAGGCAAGATTTACAGCAATATCGTGGTTTCTGTACAGTATGTTAATGAAGACGGCAACTTGGAACAGGTGGAAAGCGCCAATCTGTACATCCATAACGGAATGACTTTCGCGAAGGTACAGGAAAACCCGACGATTGAGAAGAAGATTGTTGAAACCGTTGAGGGCGGCGAGAACAAAGTAAACGGAAATTCAGAGAATGTCGGCGGAACAGTGAAGTATGAAATTAAGGCAGATATACCCACATACAGTGGGGAACACCCTGTTTACAGGGTAATTGATACCTTGAATGGACTTCTGTATAAGGCAGGAACTCTTGCGGTAGATGTCATAGATAATAGTGGGGACAGTGTTCTGACTGAAGGCGAGAGCGTAACTTATGAGATCGAGAATGGTACAGGTGCAGAGATAGAAGAGGCTTCGATTACAAATAAGATCATTCTGAATTTTGTATCAACAGTTGAGGGGAAAGATGTATACCATCTGAGCAAGTATGCGGGAAAAACACTTGTAATCACCTATGAGGCAACTGTAGATGCCAATACTGCTCATTTCAATCAAGATCCTAATACAAATACTGTTGTGTTAGAGTATACTCACAACTCAAATGTAGATGGCGAAGATGATACGACTGATGATAAAACCAGAACCTATACATTTGATTTGAGTGGTGAACTTAATGGTAATAATGAAACGAGTGTACTGACCAAAACAGGTGAGTCGACAACCGCTGAAACCGAGAAGCTTGGGGGAGCAGAATTTAAGCTTTACCAGAAAGGCGAAAACGGAAACGAAATTGCTTATACGAATACGGTAATGACTGATAGGGTTGAATTGGTAGAAGGCGAATCTATAATGACTACCAAAGTAGTTTCCAGTAATCAGGAAGGAAATAAGGGACAGCTGATTATCAGAGGACTTGCTAAAGGAACCTATTATCTGAAAGAGATAAAAGCTCCTACAGGCTATTCGTTGAGTGATCATGAATATGTAATTGTGGTAGATGCAACTATTGATGATGAGGGAAATTTGACGGCATGGAAAGTGACAGTGGATGGCCAAGAGTTGTTTGTAGTTTCACAGGGCACTGTAACAACACAGAAAAATGAAGAAAATGGTCATATCCCCAATACCAAACTCTCCTCCCTTCCTTCCACGGGCGGCATTGGTACAACGATCTTCACCATCGGCGGCTGCGCCATCATGATCGTAGCTGCAGGCCTGTACTTTGCAAGCCGCAGGAAGTCTTCCAAGTAAGGCTTTCGGAATTCATGGCCCGGATAACGGGAAGAGCCGTAAACCTTCCGGCCAGGCCGGAAGAACGGAGAAGCAAATAACAGTATCATGTGTACTTTGCAGGATACCGTTACAAAAGAGGAAAGCCGTGGGCGCTGTATGAGAGAAGCAGTGCCCCGGCGAAATCCAGGGAAGCAATTTCAGATTCAAAGCGTACGGGAAAGTAATGCTGCAATGTCATTCCGGAATGAATCCGTTTCTTCCGGAATGGCAGATGCATAAAAGCTGCCGGCATATGGTATCCAATGTCAGGCGCACACATTTTTACAGAAAAAAATACAACAATAAGGAGAGCCCGGATGAGAAAACATATCACAACCGTCATAGTCTGCATCATGTTCACAGCCGGTCTGTCCCTGCTGCTGTATCCCTTTATGGCGAACCAGTGGAACAACTACAGGCAGTCCCAGCTGCTCACTACCTACGAGGAGGCCGTCACGGAGATGGTGGAGACGGGACGGGTGGACTATGAGGCGGAGTGGGCGCAGGCACAGAATTATAATGAAGACCTGATTCCCTACATCCTGCCGGATTCCTTCTCCACAGCGGAATATCCCCAGGAGGGGGACGCGAAATATCTCTCCTGCCTGAATCTGACAGGGGACGGTATGATGGGGTATATACAGATACCGAAAATCAGCGTGAAGATTCCCATTTACCATACCACCAGTGACGAAGTGCTCCAGAAGGCGGCAGGGCATCTGGCAGGCAGTTCCCTTCCTGTTGGCGGGGCGGGGACGCATGCGGTAATTTCGGCCCACAGGGGGCTGCCCAGTGCGGCGCTTTTTACAGACCTGGATAAACTGCAGGAGGGAGATACCTTTTATCTCTCCGTTCTTGACGATACGCTCTGCTATGAGGTGGATTTGATTACCGTGGTGGATCCCACGGAGACGGAGGCCCTGGCAGCGCAGGAGGGGGAAGATCTGGTGACCCTTCTGACCTGTACCCCCTATGGGGTGAACAGCCACAGGCTTCTGGTGCGGGGGCACAGGATTCCCTATATGGAGCTTGGCGAAGACGCGATCCCCGCAGCATCCGGTTCCGGTCTGGTAGGGCCAAGTATGCATACAAGTTATCTGCTCTGGGTGATTATCGGCCTGGCGGTGACGGCCCTTTTCATCACGCTCCTCTATCTCTATGACAGGAGAAAAAGGAAGGCGGCATCCGCAGGGAGGAAGCCCAGATGATAAGAAAGATATCCGGCATCCTCTTCGGCCTGATGTTCCTGGCGGGCTTGGGCATCCTGTGCTACCCCACTATATCGGATCAGTGGAACACCTACCGCCAGAACCAGCTGATTACCACCTATGAGGAGGCTGTTTCCGTCCTGGAACCGGAGGACTACTCCTGGGAATGGGAGGCGGCCAGGATTTTTGACAGCAGCCACACCTCCAACAGTATCTACGGTGATGTTTTCGGGGAAGAGGGGGAGGAGCTTGAGGACACAGAGTACTGGAAGGTGCTGAATATCTCCGGGGACGGGGTCATGGGCTATCTGTCCATCCCGAAAATCAACCTGAAGCTGTCCGTCTACCACGGCACTGACGAGAATGTGCTCCAGACCGGGGTTGGGCATTTAAACGGGTCCAGCCTTCCCATCGGGGGAGAGAGTACCCACAGTGTGCTGGCGGCCCACAGGGGAC
>CAJTSY010000054.1:23207-24386 GCA_910578995.1 uncultured Acetatifactor sp. | reverse complement strand
CAAATTATAAAAGAAAAATCCAGTTGTCAATACACTGTTGTGCCTGATAACTGGATTTTTGAAGTTTATTCTAGTTTTCCCCGCATTTCAGCTCCAGAATCCGCCTCACTGATTCGTCGATCCGCTCCTCTGTCAGTTCCCCGGACTCCACTGCCTCCAGAACCCCTTTGTAGGCCCTCTGGAAATCCGCTGGCATCAGGACTATATCCACACCTGCCTTCAGCGCCTTTACGGCAGCCTCCCCGGAGCCATACTGTTTACTTATTGCCCCCATGTTCATGGCGTCCGTGATCACTATGCCCTCATATCCCAGTTCGTTCCGCAGGATGTCCGTGATCATGTATTGCGACAGGGTGCAGGGCGTGCCGTCCCCCGTGGCGGCAGGAACTGCTATATGGGAAACCATGATAAAGTGTACGCCTGCCCGTGCACCTTCCGCGAAAGGCACAAGCTCTTCCTCCATCAGCTCCTCCAGGGTTCTGTCCGCTTCGGCGTAGCCGTCATGGGTGTCCCCGCTGGTGGCCCCGTGCCCCGGATAGTGCTTCAAGGCGCCGTATATGCCGCAGCCCTCCAGTCCCCGCAGCTGCGCCAGGGCCATGTCCGCAACCAACTGTCCGTCGCTTCCGAAGGAACGTTTCCCGATGACCTTGTTGTCCGGATTTGTCAGCACGTCCGCATCCGGCGCGAAATCCAGGTTAAATCCCAAATCTGCCAGGTAAGTGCCGATAACGGTTCCCACCCGCTCCGCTTCCTTCACGTCGCCCCCTTTTCCGATGTCCCACATGTCGCCTACCTGCTGCACGCCGAAGGCCGCCTGTCCGCCGATGCGCGCCACGGTTCCGCCCTCCTCGTCCACCGCCAGAAAGGGCATGGGATATCCGGCTTCTTCGTAATAACGGAGTGTATTTTCCAACATAGACTTTACCTGCTCCGGATTATTCAGATTGCGGGCAAAGTAGATCAGGCCCCCCACCGGGTATTCCAGGATGCTTTTTCTGGTGGCATCCCCCGCCGCGGTGACCGTGCCGGAGAATCCGGTCAGCGCCTCCGGCGTGACCACGAACAGCTGCAGTACTTTCTGTTCCAGGGTCATGTCCGCCAGGATTTCTTCCGGCTGTGTATCTGTCCCGGTTCTGCCTCCGGATTCCCCATTTCCGTTTCCGGATCCTCCGGACGGCC